>JAZNVJ010000001.1:0-1664 GCA_045592765.1 Alphaproteobacteria bacterium
GAACGCCATACAAATACCAAACCAAGAATAAAGAAGCCTATTCCCAAACTTAAAGCCACACATTTTGGAGCAGCAACAGCCATTTCAACTGCCAACAACCCAAACAATGTAGTAAATTTAATAATCGGATTCAAAGCAACTGATGATGTATCTTTATAAGGATCACCAACGGTATCACCTACAACAGACGCATCATGCAAAGCCGAACCTTTTTCGCCTAAATCAACTTCGACCACTTTTTTAGCGTTATCCCAAGCTCCACCGGCATTAGCCATGTACAAAGCTTGGAAAAGACCAAATACTGCAATCGAAATCAAATAGCTAGCAAATAAACTTGCATCAAAGCAAGCAAAAGCAATTGTAAACGAGAAGATTACAATAAAGATATTAAACATACCTTTTTGCGCATATAAAGTGCAAATTTGTACTACCTTCTTAGAATCATCCAAAGATGCAGCTTTGGCAGTATCCAACTTAATGTGCTTTTTGATGTAATTAACAGCACGATAAGCACCGGTAGATACAGCTTGCATTGAAGCTCCTGAGAACCAGAAGATTACTGCCCCGCCCAAGATAATACCAAACAATACTTCTGGAGCGAGCAAATTAAGTTGCAAGTTCAAAAGCAAAATGATTGAGAATATCATGGTGGTTGCACCGATAACCGCTGTTCCGATTAATACCGGTTTAGCGGTTGCCTTAAAGGTATTTCCGGCGCTATCATTTTCTTCTAAGAAATGTTTGGCCTTTTCAAAATCAGGCTTAAATCCATATTCTTTTTCAATCTCTTTAGAAATACCTTTTTGGCTTTCTATTTGAGACAGCTCAAATACAGACTGAGCGTTATCAGTTACCGGACCATAGGAATCTACTGCAATAGTAACAGGCCCCATACCAAGCATACCAAAAGCAACTAAGCCAAAAGCAAACACACTCGGGTATACCATATAAGCATCTAAGCCGTTTTTAGCTGTAAAGAATGCTACAGCCATAAGACCAACCATAACTAATCCTTGCCAAAAAGCAGAAAAGTTACCTGCAACCATACCGGAGATAATATTTAAAGATGCTCCGGCTTCACGACTGGCATTTACAACTTCTTCAACATGCTTAGATCTTGAAGAGGTAAATATTTTGGTAAATTCCGGAATTAAGGCTGCAGCCAAAGTACCGCAAGAAATAATAACCGAAAGTTTCCACCACATATCACCAAAGCCATCAAGCATTAGATAAGAAACCCCAAAAGTTACTAAAATAGAAACTATTGAAGTTAACCAAATTAACGAAGTTAGTGGTGTTTCAAAGTTAAAGGCATCTTTTTTGCTGAACAATGCGCAAGAAACTTTTGAGTTTAACCAATAAGAAACTATAGAGGTTAAAATCATCAACACACGCATTGCAAATATCCAAACTATTAAACGTGCTTGAAAATCTATACCGCCTTTCATCAAAACTAAATTGCCATCAGGCGAATACATCATACCTGCACCTAAAACAATAAAGCTGATAAGAGCGACGCCGGTAACGCCATAAGTTTCAAAGCCATCGGCTGTAGGGCCAACAGAATCGCCGGCATTGTCACCGGTACAATCAGCAATAACTCCGGGGTTGCGAGCATCATCTTCATCAATTTTGAAAATAATCTTCATTAAATCTGCACCGAT
>JAZNVJ010000002.1:0-2995 GCA_045592765.1 Alphaproteobacteria bacterium
ATAAAAGAAGAAACAGAAATAACACAGATTATTCAACAGGTTAATACGGGATATATAAAACAAGCCGTAAAATCCCTACAATCATCAACATTTGCAACTGATGAAAGGATGAAAAAATGGCTAGAAAAAGCTACAACAAAAATAGAATTTGAAGAAATGATTAGCGAATTAACGTCCTATTCTTTGGCCGCATTAAAAGTAAAGTTTTTGAAAAATTAAACATCTTCTCGTAGAAAAGCGTTTATAGCTTCAATAACCCTATTTACAGTAATATCAACCTGTTCTTCTTTGGTTTCAACAATAATATCGGCCTCAGAATAATAGGGATATTCCTCTTGAATGTACTTTTCTAATTTTGCTTTAAGATCTCTATCATTTCCTTTGATAAAAGGGCGGTGTTCTCTACCAGCTGTTCGATTATACAAAACATCTATCCCTGCTTTTAACCATACAGTTATGGCATTTTGTTTAGCGTAATCTCTTGTTTGTTGGGCAACAAATGACCCGCCACCTGACGCTAAAACACAAGGAGAGCCCTGAAGAAGTCTTTTCATAACTCTTGCCTCTCCGGCTCGATATTCTTCTTCTCCAAAACACTTTAAAACATCAACCAACGCCAATCCAGCCGCTTTTTCTATTTCTCTGTCTCCGTCAACAAATGGCAGATTCAACCTTTTTGATAGACGTTTGCCTACACTGGTTTTACCGCTACCCATAAGCCCGACAAGCAAGATTATTTTTTTATTTTTGGTCATTTTTTTAATTAATCTTTCAAATTTGTTGTGCTAAATATATAAACAAAGGTATTTTTTAGCAATATATTTTTTTTGGAGAAAACAAATGAGACAAAAAAAATCTAATCTTATTTATTATATTATCGGAGTTTTAATTTTAGCGGCAACAGCTTTTGTGGTGATTCATGAAGTTCCGATGAAATCAGAAAAAGTAGAACAAGAAATTACCGTAACAGCTAAAGCCATTGGAAACTAACAAGTTTGTTTGCATATGAGAAATTTAATTGCTGATTTTTTAGATATGATGGTTGCCGAACACGGAGTGGTGGCAAATACTGTAACTTCTTACCGAATAGATTTGGAGCAATTCTATAAACAGCGACAAAAACCATTAAATCAAATAACTGAAGATGAAGTGTTGGATTATATCTGCCAATTAAACAAGAAAGGATATGCAACAAAAACAATAGCCCGAAAAATATCAACCTTACGAAATTTTTATAAATTTTTATATTCTGAAAAAGAAACAAGAGATAATCCTACGGCACAAATTATTTTGCCTAAAACAGAAAAACCTTTACCTAGATTTTTAACAGCTACAGAAATAGATTCATTAATAAACACAGCCAGAAAAAAAGCAAACCATTCATCTCAAAGATTAGCAGTAATGCTGGAATTAATGTATGCTTGTGGCTTGCGTGTTTCTGAGTTGGTAGGGTTACCGGAAAACAGTATTAATTTTGATAAAAAGCAAATTATAGTATTCGGCAAAGGTGGAAAAGAAAGAATTATACCCATTGCAAGTAAAGCAATAGCATCACTACATCAATATATACAAATCAAAAAAACACCCCCTAACAACAAATGGCTTTTTCCTTCTCAACAATCAAAAACAGGACATTTAACCAGAAATATGTTTTTTAAAGATTTGAAAAAATTAGCTATAGAATGTGGAATTTACCCATCAAAAGTTTCTCCACATGTAATCAGACATTCTTTTGCAACACACTTATTGCAAAATGGAGCAGATTTACGTTCTGTACAAAAGATGTTAGGCCATAGCAGTATTTGCACAACAGAAATATATACTCATATTTTATCAGAAGAATTAATGGAACGAGTAATAGCAAATCATCCATTAGCAAAACAAAACTAAACATTTAATCTAACAAACCCATTATATCGCCAAGCATTATTTATATAAGCTAAAAACAATATCGATCCGTTAGGAATATCTGATTTTTTTACTCCCAAAAACTGCATAATTTGAGATATTACAATACCGTGGCTTGAAACAGCAATATTATAATATGATGTTTTTTGGGCATAATATTCCAAAGCGGCAAAAACTCTTTTACGAACATCTGCTTTTGTTTCTCCATTTTCAAAACTGGTTAATAAATCTTTTGGTTTATTACTACGCCAATGTTTATAAACATCTTTGTATAGTTTTTCTGCCAAAGAAAGATGGAGTCCCTCAACGACACCCATATTTACCTCGGTTAAACGATGATCAACCATAATTGGAATTTTATCCAAATAATCTCTCACAATTTTAGCTGTCTGAATAGCTCTTATCATCGGAGAACTTATTATAATTTCTATTTTTTTATCTTTAAGAATGTTTCCTATGGCATGAGCTTGCTTACATCCTTTATCTGTTAATTTTCCATTAATAGACTGCCCTTGAATATGCCCGCTTTGATTTAACGGACACTCTCCATGACGAAAAATATAAAAGTTTTTAATGTTTGTTTTTTGCATATTAACCTCTATAAATATATAAGACTTGTTTGGTTGTTATCAATATTGGGGATAGGAAAAACAAAAAAAATGGAAAATTTGAAATAATTTTATTATACTGATGCCATATTAATTTTTTAGGAGTTTAATTATGCAAAAGATTATACCTCAATTGTTAAAGTCAGGGGATGAAATCAGAGTAATCGCCCCATCTGTAGGAATCAAAATCATTGGAGCAGATACTCGCAAAATTGCAAAAGAGCGTTTTGATGCCATGGGATTAAAAGTTAGTTTTGGCACCAACACTACGGATGAAAACTTTGATATATTTGGTTCTGCCTCTATTGAGAAACGAGCCGCGGATATTAATGAGGCTTTTGCCGATACTAATGTAAAAGCAATTTTTACAATTATCGGAGGATTTAACTCTAAACAGCTTTTGCCTTTTATAGATTATGAAATAATAAAAAAGAATCCTAAAATTTTATGTGGATATTCAGATATAACTGCCTTACTAA
>JAZNVJ010000003.1:0-3219 GCA_045592765.1 Alphaproteobacteria bacterium
TTGGCAGCACGAACTTTTGTAATGCCTTTTGATAAGGTTATGATAAAAGAAGCTATTTATCGTGAAAAATTTAGAGGCGGGCAAATATTTTTTGTTTGTCCGAGAGTTTCGGATATATTTGGTGTGGAGCAAGAAATCAGAGCTTTAGCTCCGGATATAAAAATTGCTGTAGCTCATGGACAAATGCCGGTCAGACAATTAGAAGACGTGATGACCGATTTTGCCGCCGGTAAAGCAGATTTATTGTTATCTACCACTATTATTGAATCCGGTATTGATATGCCGAGTGTGAACACTATGATTGTTTATCGTTCAGATATGTTTGGTTTGGCTCAGTTATATCAGCTTAAAGGTCGTATTGGCAGAGGCAAGGTGAGGGGATATGCCTATTTTACCATTCCTCCCAAACGTAAGTTAAGCGAAATTGCCGAACGCAGATTAGGTATCTTGCAAGCCTTAGATACTTTGGGAGCAGGATTTTCGCTTGCCAGTCATGACATGGATATCAGAGGTTCGGGCAATGTTTTGGGTGAAGAACAATCCGGCCATATTAAAGATGTAGGTATTTCACTTTATCAACATATGTTAGAAGAAGAGATTTTGCGTCTTCGTTCCGGTGCATTGGCAGAAGAACAAACAACATCAACCAAATCTTGGGCTCCGCAAATCACTACCGGTATTCCGATTATGATACCGGAAACTTATGTACGTGATTTAGGTGTTCGTCTCGGCCTTTATAAACGTATAGGCGAACTTGTCGATATAGAGGCAATTATTGATATGCGAGAAGAATTGATAGACCGTTTCGGTGCTATTCCGGTAGAGGTTGATAATTTGCTCAAAACCGTAGAAATAAAACTTATTTGTTATCAGGCGGGGATTGAAAAGGTAGATGCCGGAGCCAAAGGAATTTTACTCACCTTACGAGGTAATAGTTTTGCCCAACCTGAAAAATTGATGGATTTAATCTTTTCATCATTTGGAGCTATCAAAGTAAGAGCAGATCAAAAATTGTTTATCGAAAAAGATTTATCAGAATATGCCGTAAGAGTAGATACTATCAAAAAATATGTCAGCAAAATTCGAGATTTGTTATAGATTGTTAATCATAAAAAAGGTCTGTATTGATTCAAAATGCAATTGAATTTAGTTTTCTTGTTCTTATAATGAATATTATAAAATATAATCTTGGAGCTATGGGATATGAAAATTGCCGAATTTGATATAAACGCAGCAGAGGGAATTTATTTGCTGAGTGATTATCATTTGGATGACAAATTTTATCCGCAAGGTCATATTTTAAGTAGCGAAGATATAGTATTGTTTAAGCTTAATAGTATTAGACGAGTTTATGGAGCAAAAGTAGAAGATTTTGATCTTGATAAAAAAACTTCTTTAGGAATGGTTGCCGCCAAAATTTGTGGTAAAAATACTTCCTATGTTTTGGATGATGAAAATATTATAAATATTGTTGCTGCTGATGATGGTATTTTAATTTGTTCTAATGAACGTTTGCAGAAGTTTAATCATTTATATCCGGATTTAGTACTTAATGTTATTACTCCTTATCAACCGATTAAAAAAGGTGATGTTATTGCAAAGTTAGAGCTAAACTCTCCACTAATAAGTCAAAACACAATTGATGAGATTTTGTTTAAACTATCAGGCAATATTTCTTTGTTGCAGATTAGCCCGTTAGAAACAATGAAAGTTGGGTTGATATATGGCAATTTACTCAATAATGAAACTGAAACCGAACATTTTACCGCCAATGTCAAAACTTTGCTCACTTCTTTTGCCGATTATCAGTTAGATTTTTCTAAAGAATATCAGTCTTATTGGAACTTGAAAGATATGAGCGATAGTATTCAAGATGCCCTTGATGACGGATTGGATATTGTTTTTGTGTTAGGTGGAACATCTTCCGGAAATATGCACGGAGTTATTAGTGATTCATTGCGCCAAATAACCGATGGTTCATTATTGTTTAACTTTCCGCAACTCGGAGCTTCGGATTTGTTTATTGCTCAGCATCGCCAAACTAAAATTATTGCTTTGCCTTATAACTATCATCTAGCAGATGTTGCTCATTTGAACAATATTATCAAACAAGCGATATATAATCGGCATTTGATATTAGCTGATTTTGCTCATCTGACACCGATTGATTTGCCCAAAGGAGAAAAGATTAGCAATAAATTATCTGGTAAGTTGATGTCAGCCAAAGCAAGCTCTGGCAAAGGAAAAAAAGCGAGTATTGCGGCAATAGTTTTAGCTGCCGGAATAGGTTCTCGAAGTGGCAGGGGTAAACTGATGGCGGCAACCAAAGATGATATTCCGCTATTTATGAAAGCTGTTAATGCCGCCATTGCATCAGATGCCTGTCCGGTTTTTGTAATTACCGGATATCAACATGAGCAGATGGCAGAGCACCTTGATAATTTGGATGTTAATGTTATTTATAATTCAGCATATCGCTCCGGTATAAAAACCTCTTTGGACTTAGGGTTAAAATCAGTTCCTGATTTTTGCGATGGAGCAATGATAATTCCGGCAGATATGCCAAATTTAAGTGGAGCAGATTTGAACAAGCTGATTAATTCGTTCAAAAAGGGCAAAGAAAAACAAGTTTCAATGTTTGCCCATAAGGGGGTTAAGTCAAATCCCATAATTTGGAGCAAATCATTGTATGATAAAGCTGATGTTGTTCCCGAAAACTCGGCCGTTCGTCCGGTGTTTATGGAGCATTCTGATTATACCAATGTGATAGAGCTAAAAGATAAGAATAAATTATTAGACGTCAATTTCCCCAGTGATATTGAAAAAATTTGAATAGCATTCTGAGCGGAGTATTAGCGCTGTCGAAGGGGAATATTGTCATTGCGAGGAGCGTTAGCAACAAAGCAATCTCGGACAAATCCCAACTGTCATTGCGAGAAAATCTTTGATTTTCGAAGCAATCTAGGCTACTTGTTTATATTTTGCCGAGATTACTTCGCTAAAGCTCGTAATGACAGTTTAGTATTGATTGTCATTGCGAGGGGCTTGCCCCGTGGCAATCTCGGACAAATCCCAACTGTCATTGCGAGAAAATCTTTGATTTTCGAAGCAATCTAGGCTACTTGTTTATATTTAGCCGAGATTACTTCACTTCGTTCGTAATGACAGTTTAGTATTGATTGTCATTGCGAGGGGCTTGCCCCGTGGCAATCTCAGACA
>JAZNVJ010000004.1:0-3951 GCA_045592765.1 Alphaproteobacteria bacterium
GTTTTTGCGGAACATCAATCATTCCCGGAAGATGCTTGACATAACTTTTCGGAATTCTCACCGGAGTTGCATCTGCATCCTGCTTGAAGAACAGTATGCCTTTCTGAGAAAGGTAAAACTGCGGCTTAATTTCTGCATCGCAGAACTCAACACGCTGAGAATCTTTTGCCAGCAAACTGTATTCACCTTCGTTGTTTTTGTAGTACAGATCATCGCCGACAGCCTCAACTCCATCTCCATAAACTTTGAGGTCCTCTGATTTTCCGATGGGTTCCATCTTTTTGCCGTCGAAATTGTATACATTTCCGGCATTGTCTAGAATAATTCTGTTCATAATACGTATTATTAAGGGTTTATAATTATAGTTGTTTATTGCACTATTAACACGAATTTAGAAAAAATCAAGTAAAATTTGACAAAAAAACCACTCTTAGTGCTAAGAGTGGTTTTTTTTATAAAATCTTCTTAAAAAATTACTTTTTCAAGATAGATTTTCCGGCATAAACAGCCATATCACCCAATTCTTCTTCAATACGAATCAGCTGATTATATTTAGCCATACGGTCTGTACGAGACATAGAACCGGTTTTAATTTGACCACAATTGGTTGCAACAGCAATATCAGCAATTGTTGTATCTTCGGTTTCACCGGAGCGGTGAGATAATACTGCAGAATATTTGTTGCGTTGAGCCAAATCAACAGCCTTCATGGTTTCGGTCAAAGAACCAATTTGGTTAACCTTAACCAAAATAGAGTTGGCAACACCTTTTTCAATACCCATAGCCAAACGTTTCGGGTTAGTAACAAAGAGGTCATCACCAACCAATTGAACTTTGTCACCCAAAGCATCGGTAAGCATTTTCCAGCCTTCCCAGTCATCTTCAGCCATACCATCTTCAATTGAGAAAATTGGGAATTTAGCACACATATCTTTGTAGAACTCAACCATTTGTTCACTGGTATAAGATTTGCCTTCGCCTTCCATTTCATACTTACCATCTTTATAAAATTCGGTAGAAGCAGCATCAATAGCCAAAACAACATCTTCACCCGGTTTGTAGCCTGCATCGGCAATAGATTTAACGATAAATGTCAAAGCCTCATCAGCAGATTTGAGGTTTGGAGCAAAACCACCTTCATCACCAACGTTGGTGTTATGACCGGCAGCTTTGAGGTTTTTCTTCAAAGTTTGGAATATTTCAGCTCCCATGCGAATAGCTTCTCTAACCGATTCGGCAGAAACCGGCATAATCATAAATTCTTGAATGTCAATCGGGTTGTCAGCGTGTTTACCACCATTAACAATGTTCATCATCGGAACAGGCAGTGTGCGAGCCATTGTGCCACCCAAATAACGATATAATGGTAAACCTGCTTCTTCAGCTTGAGCCTTAGCCACAGCCATAGAAACAGCCAAAATAGCATTTGCACCGAGTTTTCCTTTATTCTCAGTACCGTCCAAATCAATCATAGTGCGATCAATTTCAATCTGATCTTCAGCTTCTAAACCGGCCAAAGCGTCATAAATTTTGTCGTTAACATTTTCAACAGCTTTCAAAACACCTTTACCGCCAAAGCGTTTTTTGTCACCATCACGAAGTTCAACAGCTTCGTGAGCACCGGTAGAAGCACCGGATGGAACAGCAGCACGGCCGAAAGCGCCGCTTTGCAAAACAACTTCTGCTTCAACAGTAGGGGTGCCACGAGAGTCTAGAATTTCTCTGGCATGAATATCAATAATCGCACTCATTTTTTTCTCCTTAAATATATAAAAGTACTGGCAATAAAGTGGGATATTTTCAGTCCATTGTCAAGATGTTTACGCTCTTTTGTGCCCAAAATAAAAAAAGATTGTATGTTTTATAATTTGCAGTATGATTTTCATCGGAGATTATTAGCAGAAAGGAAGACAATATGTTTTCACTAAAATGGCATTTGCGTTTTATGGAAGTTGCAAAGTTGGTTGCAACTTGGTCTAAGGATACATCAACCAAAGTTGGTGCGGTTGTGGTCGGTCCGGATAGAGAAATCCGATCAACCGGTTATAATGGTGTGGTGCGAGGAGTGGATGATGACATTCCCGAACGGATGGAAAGACCTACCAAATATGATTTTTTTGAGCATGCTGAACGTAATGCCGTATATAATGCTTGCCTTATCGGAGCATCTCTGAAAGGTTGTGTAATTTATGTAACGGCAATGCCTTGTCCGGATTGCGCCAGAGCAATTATTCAATCTGGAATAAAAATGGTCGTAACCCATAAACTAGAAACAGATGCCTCCACTCCTACCGGAACTTGGCGTGATAAATTAGTTTATTCGGAACAAATGTTTAAAGAAGCCGGAGTTGAATGTTTATTTTTATAAGTTTTGAACATTTTTTCTTGCTAATCTTTAAATATTTATTATTCTTTATTATATAAGAACTAAAGTATTAACTCACAAATTTCACCTGCTGGAGTCGGACTAGGACTACAAAAACTTTAGCGGTTTAGATGCAGGAGAACATTCATGAAAATTCTTATTGCTGATGATCACGCTTTATTTCGTGACGGATTGAGTTTGCATTTAGAAAAAATTTCCCCCAAAGCGGTAATTATGCAAGCTGCAAATTTTTCACAAGCAGTTAAAATTGCCCAATCCACACCAGATTTGAACTTAGTTATTGTTGACTTGGATATGCCTGATATGGACTGGAAAGAAGGGATTAGTACTTTGCGGGAAACAATGCCTGAGGGCAGAATAGTTGTTGTATCGGCTTCTGAAGATGTTTATAATATCAAAAAAGCTTTAGAAATGAAAGTTGATGGGTATATTCCTAAACGCTCTGACACTAAAGTTTTGACCTCAGCATTACATTTGATTATGGAAGGCGGAACATATCTTCCACCGTCAATAGTTGAGCAAGCAAACAAAATTACAGATAACAGATCATTAAGAGACGGAAAACTATTAACCCCTCGCCAAAATGAAGTGCTTAAATATGTTGCCGAAGGAATGTCAAATAAACAAATCGCTTATAAAATGAGTGTGTCTGAGGCAACGGTAAAATTGCATATAAATGCTCTTTTGCGAGCATTGGGAGTAACTAATCGCACCCAAGCAGTAATCATTGCTCAAAAAAGAGGATTAATATAAAATGATGAATAAATAAAAAGTGCCGATTTTAATCGGCACTTTTAACTTAAGATGTGTTTGACTAGATTAGTAATATTCCCACTTAACAGAGTTACCATCAGGACCTGTATTTGTACAATTTCCAGCTGCTTCCGCTAAAGTAATTGGCAAATCATCAACCTCATAAGCAGGCATAGAGCCACCAGTAGGACCAGCAGAAATCTTCACAATACCAGAACCAGCCTGAGAACCCCAATCTGCAGTAGCAATGGCCACACAAGCTTCTCGAGTTAACCTATCATATTGAACTGAAAACGAACGACCACTACCCCCTGTATTCTCTGCAGCAATTGAAACCGCACCTTGATATGCATTTACTATTGATGTTGCACTTGACTCTGTTGTACCAGACGGAAGCATATCTCTTGGAATAATACCCATTCTAATAGCAATTGTGGTAGTAAGACCTGAATAATCAATGCTACTAGCATATAGCGAACGGATGTTCATTACCAACATAGAGATTTGGTCTAAAGTTTTATTGATACGGAACTTAGCCATTGCTTTTGAATATCCGGAAATACCTCCGATAGAAAGCACGCCGATAATTGCGAGCACACCCAACATCTCCACCATAGAACGTCCAGATTGCTCATTTTTATATAATGTTTTCATAACACATCTCCTGAAACATATTTTGCCTATAGTTTAATCATAACAAATTAATAAAATATGAACAAGATTATCATTAGTCATATTTTTTTTGTAATTTATACATTTTTTATGATAAAAGTTATAATCAATCATTACTTACCAGGCATTAGTTAGGGGTT
>JAZNVJ010000005.1:0-4719 GCA_045592765.1 Alphaproteobacteria bacterium
TTTATTGCATTTAAAATCCACTTTGCTTGAATTCTAACATCTTGACGATTCTTAGCACTATATGCATATACCGGACGATTATTAATCACTTCAGGTAATATATATATTTTTTTATCTGCAATTGCCATATCAAAAACCACACCTTTGAGATACAATTCGCTTCCGGTAATAAGTTCACAGCGATTAGTATAAAAGGCTTGTTTAGCATCTGCTTCATTTTTAAATTTTAAGACCTTGAGTTCTAGCGCATATTTATGATTATAATCATCCAACATTTCGGCATCAAGAGTTCCGTCAACTACACAAACTTTAGAGCCTTTGAAATCTTCCATCGATTCGGCTTTAATATTTTTTCTTGTAGCAAACATTTGTTTGTCATAATAAAGTACGTCAATAATATCTATAGGAGAAGAAACTTCTTCTTTTGCAGACATCGGATAATTACCGAGCATGATATCGATTTGTTTGTTTTTCAGAGCATTTGCCATGTTTTTAGCCGATACATTTTTTAGGCGAAAAGCACGCTCATTACCAAGAATAGCAGCAGCAAAATTGCGACACAAATCAGCATCAAATCCTCGCCATTTATTGTCTTCATCTTTATATGCTAATGAACTGGTGCTTAAATCTGTTCCACATACAATATAGTCTCGATCGCCAATCATCAATGGCAACGAAGGAACATCAGCTGCTTGAGCATGCATACTGAATAAGAGTAAGCTCCAAAAAAAACAAATAAGTTTCATTTTATTAACCAATTAATGTTACACTAAAACCTAAACAAACTATAAGGTATTTTTTTATGAAAAGTAATCTTTTTTTGCGAGTTATCATATATATCGGTGCAATTTTTTACGCTATAACATCTTATGCGTCTGCCATAAGCACGGATAATGCTGTTTTTTGGGCAGACGAAAAAGGACGCATGTTGTTGGATACTTTTCATGAAAAAGATGTTTCTTTACGTTACCAAAAGTTAGATTCTTTATTTGATAAATATATTGATGTTGAATATATCGGTAAATTTGTGGTCGGTAAATATTGGCGTACGATGAGTTCCAATCAGCGCCAAAGATATTTAAATGTTTTTGAGCGTTATCTGAAAGCATTATATAAAACATTTCCCTTAGATTTTGTGCAAAATCTTGATTATGAAGTAAAAGATGCTTATACGGAAAAAGATTTTGTGGTGGTAAATGTAGTCATAACTGTACAAATAAGTTCCGATAAGCCACAGGAAAATATATTATTGTCTTTCCGTTTGCATAATACCGCTAAGGGCATTAAGTTGGTTGACATAAAAGTTGCTGAAAGTAGCCTATTGCTTTCTTATCGAGGTAAGTTTTATGAACAAATAGCTACCCTTGATGGTGAAATGGAGTGGTTCATTGAAGATTTAGAAGATATGACAAGTTCTGCCGAAGCTCATAATCAAGCAAATGTTTCGCAAAATTAAAAATATTCTTGAAATTCTGTGCTGATAATTATAATATCAGCAGTTAGGTTAATAAAAATAATAGGTTTAAAAAGATGACAGATATAAAAGTTCGTTTTGCTCCGTCACCTACGGGCTATATGCACATTGGTAATACTCGTACCGCAGTTTTTAACTGGTTGTTGGCTCGCAAGTTGGGTGGTAAGTTTATGCTTCGCATTGATGACACCGATGTTGTTCGTTCTAAAAAAGAATATGAAGATGCCTTAAGAGATGTATTGCAATGGTTGGGGCTCAATTGGGATGAAGAAGCTCGTCAATCTGCTCGTCTTGATCGTTATAATCAGGTGGTTGAAAAACTAAAAGCTGAGGGCAGGGTGTATGCTTGCTATGAAACCGCCGAAGAGTTGGAAGTTATGCGCAAGCGCCTGATGGGACGTGGTTTGCCACCTATTTATGATCGTGGTGCATTGAAATTAACTCCGGAGCAGATTGCAGCTTATGAGGCTGAAGGACGTCGTCCACATTATCGTTTTAAACTTGTTCCCGGAATCATTGAATGGAATGATATGGTAAGAGGAACTTGCCGTTATGATGCCGCCAATTTAGCCGATCCGGTTATTATTCGAGAAGACGGATCCTATTTATACCATCTTCCATCGGTCATTGATGATGCGGATTTTGGCATTACTCATATTGTACGTGGAGAAGATCACGTTACCAACACCGCCTTACAAGTTCAGATGTTTACTGCTATTGGTGGCAAGTTGCCTGAATTTGCGCATTTACCGTTATTGACTGGAGCTGAAGGTAAGTTGTCTAAGCGTTTGGGGTCTTTGGGAGTAAGAGAGCTTCGCCAAGAAGGTGTTGAGGCTATGGCAATTTGTTCATTTTTAGCCAAATTGGGAACTTCTGAAGCAATTGAACCTTATTATGATTTAGATGCATTGGCATCAAGCTTGGATTTAGGCAAACTTGGTCGTTCTCAGCCCAAATTCTCAGTTGAAGAATTACAAAATTTTAATATCCACTATGTTCGCTCGCTACCTTATTCAATGGTAAAAGATAGGGTTTCTGTTTCTGAAGATTTTTGGAATAGTGTAAAAGGCAACCTTAATAAAGTTGCAGATATTGATGTTTGGGAAAAAATTTGTCGTCAAAATATTAATCCGATAATTGAAGATGCGGATTTATCTTCTTGCGCTGCAGAGCTTTTACCGATTGAGCCTTGGGATGAGAATACCTATTCGGCATGGATTGCAGAAGTTAAAAAAGCCAGCGGTAAAAGCGGTAAAAACTTATTCCATCCGTTACGTTTGGCTCTGACTGCCGAAGCCAACGGACCGGAGCTTAAAGTTCTATTGCCTTTAATCGGTCGTCAAAAGGCATATAATCGTTTGTTGGGCAAAGCTGCATAAACATCAAAGGAAAGATTATGACTACCATTTCGTTATATAACACTTTACATCGCCGTAAAGAAGAATTTAAGCCTATAGATTCAAGCAATGTTCGTATGTATGTTTGCGGTCCCACGGTGTATGATCGTGCTCATTTGGGTAATGCCAAAACACCGGTAGTTTTTGATGTTTTGTTTCGTTTGCTTCGTTATGTGTATGGTGAGCAAAATGTTAATTATGTATCTAATATTACCGACGTTGATGACAAGATTTTAAATAAGCATAAGGAAACAGGCAAATCCATTAGAGAAATTACCGAGCAGACTTATCAATGGTATGTTGATGATATGGCAAAACTTAATGTTTTAGCTCCGACTCATCGTCCTCGTGCCACCGAATATATTGCAGAAATGATAGATTTGGTAAAACTGTTATTGCAAAACGGTCATGCATATGAAGCGGAAGGACATGTTTTGTTTGATGTTGATTCTATGCCGGCTTATGGCTCCTTATCCGGCAGATCAATGAAGGAGATGCTTGCCGGTGCCCGTATTGAGGTTGCCGATTACAAGAAAAATCCGGCAGATTTCATTTTGTGGAAACCCTCAGCCGCCGATCAGCCCGGTTGGGATAGTCCTTGGGGATATGGTCGCCCCGGTTGGCATTTGGAATGCTCGGCGATGAGCTCCAAGCTTTTGGGCAATAGTTTTGATATTCACGGTGGTGGTTCAGATTTGATTTTCCCGCACCATGAAAATGAATGCGCTCAGTCAATGTGTGCTCATCCCGGAGAAAAGTTTGCCAACTATTGGGTTCATGGCGGAATGCTTATGGTTGATGGGGTTAAAATGAGCAAATCTTTGGGTAATTTTTATACCATTGATGAGGTTTTGGCAAAAGCACCGGCAGAGGCATTACGCTTATTGTTCCTTAGCACTCACTATCATCAACCGTTTAATTTTACTTTTGACGGATTGTTGCAGGCTAAAGCAGCATTAGATAAGTTTTATAATGCTTTGTTGCGGGTGGCAGATATTAGAGTTACGGAAGTCGCCCCCGATAATAGGGTTGTCGAAGCATTAGCAGATGATTTAAATAGCCCTCTTGCTCTTTCTTACTTGCATGAATTAACTAACATTCTTAATAAAGCAACTACAGAAGATGAACAACAAAAAGCCAAAGGGTTGTTACTTGCTTCTGCCGGTATGTTGGGATTGTTAGAGCAAAATCCGCAAGATTGGTTTAAGGGTGCAGATGATGATGAGATTGGAACAATTGAAGCAAAAATTGCAGAACGTGCTGCTGCCAAAAAAGCTAAGAATTATGCTCTGGCAGATGCGATTCGAGAAGAACTTAAAGCTCAAGGTATTGTTTTAGAAGATTCTCCTACCGGTACAACTTGGAAAAAACTTTAATAGTCATTAGTGATTAGTCATTAGGCGTAAGTGATTAGGGCGGGGTTTGTGAAAACAAACCCCTTTTTTAGTTCCTTTCCCCTTGATGGGGAAAGGTTAGGATAGGGGTGTAAAAAAACATCCCTGCCTCTATAACAACGGGGGCACATCTCTCAGCCATCTTTTATTTTCGTAAGAGGTAATTTTTCCGTCCACTCATAATAATAAATATTTGACTCATTATAATTTACCTGTTACAATGATAGAATATGAGGAGATAGCTATGCGGTTGGCGGTATTGGCAATAATTTTGTTTTTCAATATGTTGGCAACATCGTTTGCTGAAGCAAAAATTTGGTATATTAACGATTATCAACGCAAAGAATTATATAAAAATAGAGCAAATTCTCCTCAATCATCTCAAGATGGTGTTGATTTGAGTAAACCAAACCCAGATGATGCATTTAATTGCAATATTTATGGTTATAAAGAG
>JAZNVJ010000006.1:0-4804 GCA_045592765.1 Alphaproteobacteria bacterium
TGGCTCACAGAACGACATGGCTACGATCCGACTTATTGTTGTTTTTTATTGCACAATAAATATTTGCGAAGCCCTTTGTCACTAAAATGGCGAATAGTTAAAAAGTATCCTATACCAACAACTATTCCGGCTCCAACCCAAGCTATAGGCCCAGCATAAAACACTCCGGTATAACCTATTTTGGTTGCCAACCATATGGCAGCAAAAGAACGCATAATAAGTTCAGTAGTGCTGGCAATTAGGGGAATTATAACTTTTCCCATACCTTGAAGAGCATTTCTGAACACAAATATCATGCCTAAAAAGAAATAAAATAAGGTACTGATGTTTAAATATTCACAAGCAATATCTACAATTTTTGAATTTTGCTGTTCCATAAATATTGAAATCATATTTTCTCCAGCAAAACGTACTATTATGGCAAGAAAAATGCTAAATATAAAAGACATCAAAGCAGCACTGCGTACACCTTTACGGATGCGATGTAATTTGGCTGCGCCCCAATTTTGGGCGGTATAAGTGGCTATAGCCAAACCGATTGCTAAAAGAGGTTGGGTGCATAATTGTTCAATACGTATTGCCGATGAAAATGCAGCAATAACATCTGTACCAAAAGAGTTGCAGACACTTTGAATAATAAGCATACTTAATGCCAAAATAGCAAATTGTATTGTCATCGGAATGGCTATATATAAATGTTCTTTCATATAATTCCAACGAAGTTGCCAATCATTTTTACGTAATTGTAAAATAGAATATCTTTTTTTGATGTAAATAAGACAACAAACAACTGACGAACTGACAGCGATAACCGTTCCGGTAGCTGATCCGGCAACACCCATATTAAATATACCGATAAACAGCAAATTCAGTAAGATGTTAATAACTGTTGCAAAAATTAAAAAATATAAAGGAGTACGACTATCTCCTACGGCTCGAATAAATCCTGATAATAAATTAAAAAATACGGTTAATACCATTCCGGCAGAAAGAATCAACAAGAAAATATATGCATCATCCATAATTTCAGCAGGGACATTCATAATTTTCAGTAATGGAGATAAAAATATTATAAGTCCTAAAGATACAAGGGAACTTAAAATTAATGATGCAACAATACAATGAGCCATTGAAGAGCGCATTGCAGAATAATCTTTGGCTCCAAATTTTTGGGCTGTAATAACGGTTAATCCGTTAGTAAAACCAAAAGTGATAAATAAAAATAAGAAGTAGATAGGCACAGTTGCCCCAACGGCAGCAATAGCATTTATGCCGATTAGACGTCCGACAATTATTAAATCAGCCAGATTATAAAGCTGTTGAAATATATTGCCGAGCAACAGAGGTAAAGCAAATAAAATTATTAGCTTTAAGGGAGAGCCCTTAGTCATATCCTGTATCATTTTTTATCCTTTGTTTTTAACCTCCGCAATCTATATCTTATTATTATAAATGTAAATTAAATATTTTTTCTGTTGGATAGATTAAAAATATTATCGCATTTAGGAAAAATAAGGAATAACATATAAATATAACAAAAACATTAATGAGGAAACAATGTCTAAAGTATTAATTGTCGGTGGAGCAGGGTATATCGGATCGCATACGGTAAAGCATTTTTTGCAAAATGATTATGAGTGTGTGGTGGTTGATAATTTGGTTTGTGGACATCGAGAAGCTGTATCACAGCAGGCCGAATTTGAGCTTGCTGATTTAATGGATAAAGAATCTTTGCAAAAGGTTTTTGCTAAGTATAAGTTTGATGCAGTTGTTCATTTTGCTGCATATTCTTTGGTGGGCGAAAGTGTTGGAAACCCACAAAAATACTATCACAACAATGTGATAGGAACACTGAATTTGCTTGATGTTATGTTAAAAAATCAGGTTAACAAAATTGTGTTTTCCAGTACTTGTGCTACTTATGGAAATCCGCAATATTTGCCTTTAGATGAAAATCATCAGCAACACCCGATTAATCCGTATGGGCAAACCAAATTAGTAATAGAGAATATATTTAAAGATTATGCAAAAGCTTATGGATTAAAATATATTGCTCTCAGATATTTTAATGCGGCCGGAGCATCGTCTGAAGCAGGAATTGGAGAAAGTCATAATCCGGAAAGCCATCTTATTCCGTTAGTGTTAAAGGCGATAAAAGGGGAGCGTGAAAATATTAAGGTTTTTGGAACGGATTATAATACTCCAGATGGAACATGTTTGCGAGATTATATTCATGTTGATGATTTGGCTTTGGCTCATAGATTGGCTGTGGAAAAACTTGATGAATATAGCGGATTTATTAATTTGGGAACCGGTATTCCAACATCGGTTTTAGAAATAATTAAGGCAGCAGAGAAAGTCAGCGGTCAAAGTTGTCCGGTAGTTTATGAACAAAGAAGAGCAGGGGATCCTGATGCGCTTTATGCTGATAATAAAAAAGCAAAAGAAATTTTAGGTTGGGAGCCTGAATATACAGATATTGAGCAAATTATTCATACAGCTTGGAACTGGGAACTAAATAAAAAATTTTAGGAGATATAAGATGTTTAGATTGCTGGTAATTGGTTCTATTTTGGCAACGGTTATAGTTTCAAAAGCTGTAGCTTTAGTACATATTGAAGATGACGAAGGACGAGAGTGGGAGTGTGATTCCTTTTATTGCTATAGTGATGAAGTTCGTAAAGAACGTGATGAATTCAATCAGTGGTTAAAAGAAGATGATGTCTCAAAAGCTAAATATACCAAAGATCCTTTAAATATGAGTGCCCGTAAGGATCCTTTGGCAATGCCTAAACCTGATAAAACAAATAAAAATGACCCGTTAGCTTTTTAGTTGATTAGTCATTAGGCGTAAGTCATTAGTGATTAGAGCGGGGTTTGCGAAAGCAAGCCTCTTTTTTTTACAGTCATAGCTCCAAACCGTCAGATTTGCTATTTGATTTTATAGCTTAATTCTTTAATATCATTGATTATTTTTTCTTCGTTTTCAACTTTGTGATTCTGCATCAATATTTTACCATTACAAATAACTGTATCAATACAAGAACTATCGGCAGAATAAACCATATTAGAAATCAAATTGTAATTTGGAATAAGAAGATGACTGTTTAAGTCAACCAAAATACAATCAGCTACTTTTCCTTCAGTAATTTCTCCGGCATCAATCCCTAATGCTCTTGCTCCGTTTCGAGTGGCGATATTAAATATATCTTGAGCAGTACCGGCTGTTGGATCGTTGGCTTGGATTTTAGCAGAAAGAGCGCAAAGTTTCATTTCATCCATCATACAAAAACTATTATTTGAAGATACGCCATCTGTACCCAATGTAATACGACATCCGGCATCCAATAATTTTTGTAACATAAATACACCGGAAGATAGTTTATAGTTTGAAGATGGATTAGTACATAGCCAAACACCCTTGTTAGCTAAAATATTAATGTCTTCATCATTTAAAAATATCGAATGAGCCAAAATAGTGTTTTCACTTAGAGCTCCTAAATTATCCAGATGTTTTATCGGACTACAGCCAAACTGTTTATAACAATCATCAACTTCTTTTTGAGTTTCACATGCATGGATATGTAGTTTCATATTATTGGCTTTTGCCAAATCAACATTGAATTTTATTAATTTTGGTGAGGCAGAATATACAGCATGAATACCAATGGTTTTGGTTATTAACTCAGGATTCGGATTGTCAGCAGCTAAGTAATCTTCTATCTTTTGCACTTCTGTTTGGTATTTGTCATCATCAAAAAAGTCACAAGCTCCAAATGATAATGCAGCTCTGATACCACTATCTGCAACAGCTTTCATTAAAGTATTCATACAAAAATACATATCAGAAAAACAAACCGTTCCGGTTTTAATCATTTCTATAATTGAAAATCTGGTAGAGGTATATATCATTTCCGGTGTTAGTTTTGCTTCTCTGGGCCAAATATCGTTATTTAGCCAATCAAATAAGTCTTTATCATCGCCAATGCCACGGAAAATACTCATTGGTATATGGGAATGAAGATTGTAAAATCCGGGTAGAATTGCTTTGTTGTTACAATCAATGACTTGATGAATTGAAAGGTCTTGATTATCGGCTATTTTTGCTATTTTGTTTCCATCAATTAATATATCGGTAATCTTATTGTTTAAGGTTACATTTTTGAGCAATATTGACATAGCAATTCTCCTTGGTTATAAAATTTATTGAATTATAAATATATTTTGCTAATTTTTGATGAAGATTTAAATGAAAGGAAATTTTTAGTAATGAGCTTTTTATTGCTTTCTTGCTGCGCTCCTTGTTCTTGTGCGGTAATCAAAACTTTAGCTGAAGAAAAAAAATCGTTTTCAGTTGTTTTTTATAATCCTAATATCAGACCAAAAGAAGAATATAACAGAAGATTAAATGAAAACAAAAGACTTTGTGAAAACTATGAAATACCTTTTATTGAGTTAGAATATGATAATAATCGTTGGTGCGAAATGACTAAAGGGCTAGAAAATGAGCCTGAGCGAGGAGGGCGTTGTGATATTTGTTTTTATATGCGTATCAAACGAGTAATGGAATATGCTAAAGAACAAGGATTTGAAGGAGTGGCATCAGTTTTAGGGGTTTCCCGTTATAAAGATTTGGCTCAAGTGAATAGAGCTGCAGAAAAAGCATCCATAGAAACAAAGATACCATATATAAATATTGAAGGAAGAAAAGGTGGAATGCAAGAATTGAGAATGAAACTGATAAAAGAATTGGATTTATATAATCAAGACTATTGTGGTTGTAAACCCAGAAATATATCTTAAA
>JAZNVJ010000007.1:0-4325 GCA_045592765.1 Alphaproteobacteria bacterium
GGTATGATAAAAAATATAATTGCAAATACTATTAACCATATCATCAAAACCAAAGAAAAAGAATATTTTGCTGATAAAACAAACAATATTCCAACTATTGTTAATAAAAGATAATCGAACAAATTAGATAATAAAGATAAACAAACAGAATCTTGCTTGGTGAAAGATATTTCATGTAAAACTACAGCTAATCCACTAACCATCATTCCCACTAAAATAAAATTATTGGGAATAATCAATAAAAGTTGATGAACAAAAACAAAAATAGATGCTAATGCAAATAATATATTTACCCAGCGCAGACATCCATAAAAACTAATAAACAAACTGCAACATATAATTAGCACAAATGGAATAAGATTTATAATTTGATAAATCGTTAAAATATCAGAATGCAAACAATATAAGGAAAGACTAATAAAATACATGCAAAAATACAGAATTTTGTTTTTAATATTATTATGCCACCACATACCAAATAATGAAACCATAAAAGTCAGGACAACAATTGTGATAATAATCGGGGATGAACTTGAAGATACCTTAATAAGTGGCATTAACTTGAAGTATAAAAGTAGCCCAGAAAGTGGAGATGCTAATAATGCGGCACCCAATAAACGATTAAAACTTAGAGATTGTAAATCTAATAACTGATTTTGAAATAAAAATACTCCGCATTTGGCAAAAACACCAATTAAAACTAATATAGCAACCAGATCTTTATGCCACCCCCTTTTGGTATATGTAGTTAATGATGATAGCGAGATTTGATTAATTTTAGCATAAACTATTGCCAACGCTGTAAATATTGCCATTTCAGCAACAAAACTATAAAAAATAAAGCGAGTTTTAGCCTTATTATCATTTATCTGGTAAAAACCAATAATCGAAAAACAACAAGATCCCAACATTAATTGCATAAAATCTTGAGCCGAAAACATAAAGATAAATGCAACTAATAACAAAAGCTGGACATTGCCGGCCGATAAAGGGTGGTGATCTATATGATTAAATGCGTTTATCCATAGTAATATCCATACTGAAACCAAAATATAACTAAGCGAATCTAACATATCTATATTGTATGTAAGTGTAAATTTGGATTGCAAATGCGGATAATTAAGCCAAAAATGCGCATTTTCTTTAATAGCTAAAATGCTGATATCGTTGAAATATAAGAAAAATAAAATCGAAATAACAATAAGCATTAGAATCGGCCAAATTCTTCGACGCTTGTAGCCAACAAGCAAAAACGAAACAAAAACCGCTAATATTCCGATCATAAGCTGTGATATCATTATAATTTATTCCTATATTATTTGTTGCAAATATAACAAAAAATAAGGGCATTTAAAGCCCTTATTTAAGAAATGATACATCAAATGTGTATAAGCTAGTTCAAAACTGCTTTTAAATCTCTGACAATTCTTACCGGAACCATATATTCTCTGGCAACCTCATCACCATCAATTTCTGCTACCAAAACTTCATCAACCATTTTGAGTGGTTTACGAGCATCTTCATTAATCCCCCCTAAAAACACTGAACTTTCACGGCTACGATATAACAATGCTGTTTCACCCCCATCATATACAAAACGAGGATTTTCCGGTCCACCTCGACGTTGTTTGAGCATAATCAATATTTCACCAGCAGCATTTTGTAATATATCATATGAGCCTTCGTTGCCCTCGTTAGCATAATTTTCTTTAGACATAACAACCTCTTTATATGCATTTAATAAATTTAATTTGAGGGCATAATAACATATAATTATTAATAAATATACTACATTTTTAATTTTTTTAATTTTTTTTATTTTTTTAGTTGACTTAGTTTTTATTATCTTTTATACATACCCTCGATATTGTTGAGGGCTCGTAGCTCAGTCGGTAGAGCATTTGACTTTTAATCAAAGGGTCGGCGGTTCGAACCCGCCCGAGCTCACCAATCAGAAAAACCTCCCCTTATGGGAGGTTTTTTGTTATATGTAAATTAATATAAAAGTTAGGGAGCTTGAAAAATGGCAAAAGAAATTGAACGCAAATTTTTAGTGATTGGCGATGGTTGGCGTTCCTTGGCTAAAGGAACTCATTATTGCCAAGGATATCTTAATAGCGCAAAAGAGCGTACCGTTCGTATTCGTACAATTGATGATAAAGCTTTTCTTACTATTAAAGGACCTACGGTTGGCGTTACACGTATGGAGTTTGAATATGAAATTCCTCATAACGAATGTGTTGAAATGCTAGAACATTTGGCGGAACAACCTATCATTGAAAAAATACGATATAAAATTGCTGATGAAAACCTTGTTTGGGAAATAGATGAGTTTTTAGGAGTTAATAAAGGTTTAGTTGTTGCTGAAATTGAACTACAAAATGAAAATCAAGAATTTAATAAACCAGAATGGGTGGGTGAAGAAGTTTCCGGCGATCCTCGCTATTTTAATTCTAACTTGGTTAGTAATCCTTACTCTTCGTGGAAAAAATAATTTTCAATGGTTAAATTTTAGGAGTATTGAAAAATGACAAATGTTTTTACAAAAAATACCGCTATTTCGGCAGAAGAAGCTTCCAAAATAGCCCCTCGTGCCGAATTTAGAGTTTTTGGAAGAAATATTATTGAAAATGTTAAGGAGCGTATGTGGGATTGTAAGGCTGTTCTTTTTAAAGCTCGAATAATGCCTGAAGAAATATACATATTATCAAAAAACACCAATGAGGCTAACGTAAAAGTTCGTGATAATTTGCTTGATATCAAAACTAAAGTTGGTGAAACTCCTGAAGGATATGAAGTTTTCCAACCTCGAGGAAAGTTCACTTTTCCGGTTAAAAAAGATGAATTAGCAACGATTCTCGAAAATCTTAAAGTAGAAATCACTTTAAATAAAGATGAATACACTTTTGCAGAATTTTGTGAAATAGCTCGTGACAACAATGAACTTGCATTAGTTTCCGTTGAAAAGAAACGATATGGTTTTTCTGTTAACGGAGTAATATGTGAATATGCCTATGTATGGATGAATGGTGCTTTGATTGAAACGGCTTGTTGTGAAAGTGAAGATTATTCTAATATGAAAAGTGCAGTTGAAGCTTTGGGACTTGCTAATATGCAAAATACCAATTACTTAAAAGCAGCTAAAAAAATAGTCGGCTTTTAATAAAAATTTTAAGGCACCATTTTAATATGGTGCCTTAATTTTACTGATTATCCAATTCGTAATCCGCTTTGATTTTGCGGAGTAACGATTTTACATACTTGTCGATTTTGCTACCATCAGAATAGTCTGCAGGAGCAAAAACATCAATTCTTCCGTCTTCCATAAGCTGTTTGGCGATTTTACTTCCACCTTTTTTGCGTGGTGGATAAACACCTATAGTGTGTCCGCCATATTTTCGCAAAATGCTCATACAAGGAACATCGGTAAATCCATCACCTATGTATAACATATTAGCAAACGGAATTTTGTAACCATCGGAATCCATTTTGTTGTTTACCGAGCGGTCTTTCGGATTGAGACATCCTTTTGATATACGAAACAGACATTCGGTTTTGCCGGTTGAGTTGATTAACTGTGATGGCCAAAACGGAACTCCGTTTGCGTCATAAAAATACTTGTTGGCATAAATCTGCTTAAACTCCTTATAAATTGAAGTGCCGGCAACAATATCCTCTAATCCTGACGATATAAGATAGTGTTCAACCTCTATGCCAAGCTTTTTGCCATAAGCATTAATACGCCTGAACCACTCTTCTACTCCATTAAAGAACTTGATGGTTTTACCATATTTGATAAAATCTTCTTTAGTACAGCTAACACCCTTGTGCCTTGACTCATCTAGCATCAACCACATATAAGCTAAATTATTGTCACCACAGTTCTGAGCTGCTAATGCATCTGATTTATCCCAGAATTCATTAGGAGTTGTTCCTAAAGTATCCATAAAGCCAAACTCTTGCATATTGCAAGGAGATAAGGTCTTGTCAAAGTCGTAGCATATAGCTACTTTTATCTTTTCTTTCATATACTTTGGTTGGTTTATTTATTTAATAATAGTTATAGTCTTAATTTTATTATTTTGACTTTTAAGACATTTATTTAATTTTGTCAAGTATGGCAAAAAAAATACGATACCTTACTTGGGTATCGTATTAAAAAGTAGTTTTTAAAGCTTATTATGAACAAGATTTATAACGAGTTGCACTTCCATCATTTCCATTGCAAGGTACGCTTGGAGTTTTACCCGAAGTACAATTTGAATCGGTGTAAGGATATGTACCTGGATTACACTGCCATTTTTTACAACAGGTTACTGCACCGT
>JAZNVJ010000008.1:0-2976 GCA_045592765.1 Alphaproteobacteria bacterium
CATGTTCTAATTCTTCCAAAACTACAGCACCTGCACCCTCACCCATTACAAATCCGCTACGACCTTTATCCCATGGACGAGATGCTTTCTCCGGACAATCATTAAAATCAGATGTAATAGCTTTCATTCTGGCAAAACCTGATAATCCTAAAACATTAACCGCAGATTCAGCACCTCCAGCCAACATCAAATCAGCATCACCTCTGGCAATCATTGCTGCGGCATCACCAATTGCATGAGTACCGGTAGAACAAGCTGTTACACAAGCGTGGTTAGGACCTTTAAGCCCATATTTTATAGATAAGTTTCCGGAAATAAGATTAATTAAAACTGAAGGAATAAAAAATGGAGAAATACGTTTCATCCCGCATTCATTAAAAGATATAGAATTGTCATAAATAACTTGCAATCCGCCAATACCTGATCCCATCATAATACCGGCACGATATTTTTCTTCTTCACTCACATTTTCAGGATTCCAACCGGCATCATCCAATGCATCTGAACCGGCAGCCATTCCATACAAAATAAAACGATCATTTTTCTTCTGATCTTTAGGAGCCATAACTGTATCCGGATTAAATTCACCTTCATTATCTCCCCAAGGCACTTGTCCGGCAATAGTAACAGGAATATCCTTTAGATCAACACCTTCAATCTTACGGATTCCTGATTTCCCATCCAAAATCTGTTTCCAGTTATGTTCAACACCACGTCCTAATGGAGACAATATACCTAAACCGGTAACAACAACTCTTCTCATCTGTTTATTCCTCAGTTTCATATCCTAGATAACAATGAAACTCGCTTTAACTTACGAGCGAGTTTCAAATTTTTCACATAGTCTTACAGACTTAAGCATTCTTAGAAAGATAATCGATAGCATCTTTAACTGTAAGAATTTTTTCTGCAGCTTCGTCAGGAATTTCGCAACCGAATTCTTCTTCAAAAGCCATAACTAATTCTACAGTATCCAAGCTATCTGCGCCCAAATCGTCAATGAAGCTTGCGTTTTCTGTTACTTTAGATTCTTCAACGCCAAGATGCTCTGCAACGATTTTCTTAACGCGGTTTGCTGTATCAGTCATATGATAAAACCTCAAAAAAATTAAAACAAATTAATCGGACTATAACCAGCCCGTGATTGATTAGTTAGCACACTTTTATTCCTGTTGACAAGCATTTTTTTAAAAAAACACACATCACCTTTAAATAATCATTGCTAAAAAGCGCACAAAGTCTATACTTTTAAGACTATTAACAAGTGGATAAAAAAATGCCTATAATAGAAGTAAACAATCTGAGTAAAAAGTTTAAACTACCAAAACAAAGTTCTTTTTGGCACAATTTGCTTCACCCAGAATATAAGACGATAATTGCCGTCAACAAAATATCTTTTAACATTAACAAAGGAGAAAGGGTAGCGTTTATCGGACCTAACGGTGCAGGCAAATCAACCACCATCAAAATGCTTTCTTCTATTTTGCACCCATCATCAGGTTCTGCGGTTGTAAATGGTTTAATTCCTTGGAATAATCGTAAAAAACTTGCTTATGATATTGGTACAGTATTCGGTCAACGTTCTCAACTATGGTATAATCTTCCGGTTGAAGATAGTTTTGCTCTAATGGGAAAAATATATAACATTGATACGATTCCGTTTAAACGCAGACTATCGAAGTTGGTAAATTTATTTGAAATTCGAGACTTGCTATCCCATCCGACCCGCTCTCTATCTTTAGGACAAAGAATGCGGTGTGAAATTGTAGCATCATTACTACATCAGCCTAAAATTTTATTTTTAGACGAACCTACAATCGGATTAGATGTTACTGCCAAAGAAGTCATTCGTAATCTGATCAAAAAACAAGCTATTGAAGAAGAAACAACACTTCTTTTAACATCGCATGATACTGATGACATGGAAAAAGTTTGCGAACGAGTAATCATCATAAATAAAGGCAAAATCATCTTTAACGATTCTATTTCTGCCTTAAAGGCCTCGTATTTACGTAAAAAATACATTGAAATAACCACCGATTCCGGAAAAAAAATTCGCAAAGAAATCAACACAAAAAAAACATCGGTTAAACAAGTTATTGATGAATTAACCAAACAACACCAAGTTACAGACTTAACCATAGAAAATCCTCCGATGGAAGAAATTATTAAGGAGATTTATTCTCGTGACTAAATATTGGCCTTTATTTTTAGTTTCATTCAAACATGCTTGGAGCAAAAAAGCCAATCTTTCCGGCTTATTGTTTTTTATGTTTATTTTAATCTTCATCTATAATCGATTATGGGAGGTTATTGCCTCCGATAGTTCAACAACCGGCCTCAATCAAACATTTATATGGTATTTGCTGTTTGCGGAAATGATAATCTTGTCCAACCCTAAAATTGATCGTATCTTATTTGACGATATCAAATCCGGAACTATGGCATATTATATAAACAAACCAATATCTTTTTTCTTTATGCGTTATGTGGAAGCTATTGGCAATATGAGTGTTTCTTTTTTTATTTTAGGTTGTTTTGGCTCGATTATAACTTTATTTTTCACTGGTCAGCCTCCTTTTTTATGGTGGCAGTTTCCTATTATTTTTCTAATGTGCTTTTTATCGTCATGCATTAACATCTTAATGTATACTTCTATTGGTATGTGTTCTTTATGGCTTGCCAATATTCGAACTTTATCAATGGCAATTGAACGACTGGCGTTCACTTTAGGTGGAGCTATTTTCCCGCTCAGCATTTATCCTGAATGGTTTATTGAAATAGCAAAATTCACACCTTTTTATTCATTTTATTATCTAACCATCAAACTGGTATATGATTTTTCTTTTACCAATTTAGTTCAAGCAATTTGTTTAAATCTATTTTGGATATCAACAATCGGATGTTTCATTTTCTTTGCATATCGCAAATTAACTCAAAGGATAAACATTTATGGCGGTTAAGTTCAAAAACTGA
>JAZNVJ010000009.1:0-5559 GCA_045592765.1 Alphaproteobacteria bacterium
TGTGGAATCATTCTCAAGCGTATCAGTATTTTACAAAATATAAAAATTCATATTTTATTGATCAGGATAAATTTTATCGTTTATTATACTATCCTCATAATTTATCTCGTAAAGACCTCAAATTTTTAGCTGGTCCAAATAATTTGTGGTATAAAATGTATGAGCAAAATCGCCTTAAGTTTTATGGTGATTATGATGCATGGGTAAATGATCTTAAAAATTTAAAGATAAATTTTTCTTTTGGTAGCCGAATTCACGGTAACATTTTGCCTATTTTGCAAGGGATTCCTTCTTATATTTTGGCAACAGATTCAAGAGTTAGAGAGTTGGCAGAATATTTTGAAATACCATTTGAAAAAATGCCTAAAAAATTAAAATCGTTGTATGAATATTATCAAATGGCTGATTATCGTAATTTTAACAAAAACTTTGCAAGTAAATATCAAAAGTTTACCAATTTTATAAATAAATGTGGATTAAATATTTATCCATCTCAAAGATTAATAGATACATCTCGTTCAATGCCTGAAATATCGCTTCAAAATAGAAAAATCATCAGGCACTATCACAAATGGTGTGGATATTCAAGAATTTTATATTTTATTTATATTACATATCGAGCATTGGCAAAAAAGTTTAATAAAAAGCAAAAATAATGTTTCCAAGCTGAAACATTAAGTGTTTTTACTTAAAAAATAAAATTACTTAAATTGTCCTTATGAACTAACTTTTATAAGGAATATTTAATATGGCAAAAATTCATCCATCTTCGATTATTGAAAATGGTGCTCAAATTGCAGAAACTGCAGAAATTGGACCTATGTGTTTTGTATCCTCTCAGGCTAAAATAGGAGAAAAAGTTCGTCTATTGGCAAATGTTATGATTATGGGAGATACCACTATTGGAGATGAGACAGTTGTTTTTCCTGGAGCAGTGCTGGGAGCAGGTCCACAAGATCATGGTAATGAGTTTTTAGAAGGAGCAAAACTGGTTATTGGTAAACGCAATGTGATTCGTGAAAATGTTACTATGCACTGTGGAACTCCTAAAGGGCAAAATCCTATTCCTGGAGTTGAGCCTGAAAAAATGATTACCCGCGTTGGTGACGATGGCATGTTTATGGTTAATTCTCATGTCGCTCATGATTGTGTAGTCGGTAATAATGTTATTATGACCAATAATGCGGTTATTGGCGGACACGTTCGTGTTGGCGATGGGGCAATATTAGGCGGTAACTGTGCTGTTCACCAGTTCTGTAGAATTGGGCGTAAAGCAATGATAGGCGGACTTGCCGGTGTAGACAGAGATGTAATCCCCTTTGCTATTGTAACTGGAGAAAGAGGAAAACTTAGAGGTTTGAATGTTATTGGATTAAAACGTAGCGGATTTGATGAGGCTACCGTTAAGTCTATTACCAAAGCCTTTATGTTTATTTTTAAGGGAAAAACAGGAACACTTGAAGAACGTCTTACAGAAGCTAAAGATAAATATAAAGACAACGATATGATAATGGAGCAAATTAGGTTTATAGATGAAGGTTTAGGTGGCAGACGCAAGATTATGACAGCTGAATAAATTAATCTATTCTAAAAGGGAGTTAGCTCTTGCCTACTCCCTTTTTTTTTATTATAAATTTAATAGTTTAAATTATTGGAAAAAAATATGGAACGTAAATTAGGTATCATTGCCGGTGGTGGCAGTATTCCCAAAATGCTTATAAGGCATTGTATAGAGCACAAAAGAGATTTTTTTGTATTGGCAATAGAAGGAAATGCCGATAAATCAATTTTTGATGACGAAAATGTTCCTCATCAATGGATACGTATCGGTCAAGCTGGAACAGGGTTTAAACGTTTTGCCGAAGAAAAAGTTCAAGATGTAGTAATGATTGGCACGATTCGTCGCCCCAGTTTTTTTGATTTAGTACCGGATTTACGCACTACCGCTTTTTTTGCTAAAATAGGCACCAAAGCCCTTGGTGATGATGGAATTTTACGAGCCGTAGTTGCTGAAATAGAAAAAGACGGAATGCAAGTAAAGGGTGTCCATGAAGTTATGCAAGAACTTTTGGTTAAACCGGGAATCTTAGGAAAACACAAGCCTGATAAGCAGGCGATTGCAGATATAAATCGAGGTATTGAAGCCGCTTTGGAATTAGGAAAGCTCGATATCGGACAAGCCGTTATTGTTCAACAAGGATTAGTATTAGGTGTTGAGGGTATTGAAGGAACGGATGAGCTTATAAGCCGTTGTGGAACTTATAAACGCAAAGGTTATGGCGGAGTTTTAGTTAAACTTCGTAAACCGGAGCAAGATATGCGCATAGATTTACCGACAATTGGCGCCAGAACTGTTGAAAGAGCTCATGAAACAGGGCTTAGAGGAATTGTTGTACATAGTGGAAATGGCTTAATTGTTGATGAAGAAGACGTAATAAAACTAGCTGATAAATATGGTATTTTTATAATGGGAGTAACCCCTGGTGAAGAAATCAGATAAATTAAAAGTATACCTTATTGCCGGAGAACCATCAGGCGATTTACTGGGTTCAAGATTAATGCGAGCACTGCAAAAAAAGACAAATAATCAGGTGGAATTTTTTGGTCTGGGTGGTGATACAATGGAGGCCGAAGGGCTAAAATCAATATTTGATATTTCTGATTTGGCAATTATGGGGTTGGTTGAGGTTATTCCCAGTATTCCAAAAGTTTTGCGCCATATAAACAATACTGTTAATGATATTTTGCACATTCAGCCGGACATCATTATCACCATTGACAGTTGGAGTTTTTGCGCCAGAGTTCATAAAAAATTACGCAAACTTAAAACCGGAATACCACAAATACATTATGTTGCACCTCAAGTCTGGGCATGGAAAAAGAAACGAGCCAGAACAATGTATAAATATATTGATGCCTTGATGACTTTGTTGCCGCAAGAACCTAAATATTTTACTCCTTATAATCTAGAGACGGTTTTTGTCGGACATCCGGTGATAGAAAGCGAGGCACTTAAAGCCGATGGAAAGTTGTTTAGAGAAAAATATAATGTAAGTGAAGATAAAACAATTATCACAATTCTCCCCGGTTCTCGCAAAAATGAAGTCAGCAAATTATTGCCAATATTCTTAGAAAGTGCGCAAAAATTATGGGAAGAAAATCAAGATTTATTTTTTGTTTTACCGACGGTTAAAACTGTATCAAACTTAGTAAAATCAATGACTACAGATTGCTCACTTCCTTTGCAAGTGGTAGAAACTCAGGCAGAAAGATATAGTGCCTTCAGAGCTTCCGAAGCTGCAATAGCCGCTTCCGGTACGGTAGCTTTGGAACTTGCAATTTGTCACATTCCTCATTTAGTTGCTTACAAGGTATCTCCGCTAACAGCGTGGATTATTAATAAAATTATGAAGATTCAATTTATTAATTTATCAAATATTATGCTTGGCAGATTGATAGTTCCTGAATTGTTGCAAGAACAATGTGTATGTGGAAATATTACCCGCACTACCAAAGAATTGCTCAGTAAAAAAGATTTGTATGAAATACAAATGAAAGGCTTTGCTAAAGTTAAACAAACTTTGAGCAATGGTGAGCAGATTCCTAGCGATAATGCTGCAGATTTTATTTTGCAAAAAATAAAAGATAGAAAAATATAAATGTTCACAAAGCTCATTACTTACATAAATAGTAATATTGAAAAAGAAAAGCTACGAATTTATCTTTGGCTACCGGTTTTATTTGGTATTGGCATCGGGATATATTTTTTACTACCGTTAGAACCGTCAAAATGGATAACCTTGGGTGTTTTAGAAGTTTTAATTATTAGCGGATTGCTATTGCGTCATTATCCCAAAATATTGAAGTTTATCTTAGTTTTAATGATGATAGCTTTAGGTTTTGCTTGGATGCAATTACGTACAACATATGTTGCTAAAAGAATTTCCCCTGTGCCATCGGCAAAAACATATCTGCAAGGAAAAGTCAAAAAAATAGATAGCAATATTAAGGGTAAAACCAGAGTTACCTTAGAAGATATTTATGATTTTGATAAAAATAAGATAGGTAGCACATTTAGAATTACCTTAAGAGATAAAGATAAGGCACTGCAGGTAGGGCAGTGTATAGAATTAGTTGCAACCTTAATGCCCCGAGCTAAAGCGCAAATTCCATATGGTTTTGAGTTTGATAGGAAAAGTTTTTTTATGGGCTTATCTGGAAGCGGTTATGCCGAAAGTGGAGCTTATCAAGTTGATTGTATTAATTCTCCCGCTTTAAGCCAAAAAATAAATCATAAAATTCAAAATTGGCGCAAAAATATTATAGCTAAAATTTATAAAATTTTAAATTCAAATACCGCATCAATCGCAGCCGCAATTATTGCCGGAGAACAAACATCAATCAAACCAAACCTTAAAAACAACTATCGTAATTCCGGATTGGCACACTTTTTATCAATATCGGGGATGCATATGAGTATGCTTGCTGGATTGATGTTCTTTTTTATCCGTTTATGCATAGCCTTGGTTCCGTCTTTAGCTTTGCGGGTTGATAGCAAGAAAGTTGCGGTTTGTTTTGCGCTTATAATGAGTTTTACATATTTAATTATTTCCGGAGCCGAAATTCCTGCTCAACGAGCATTTATTATGACTTTCATTGTCTTATTAGGAGTTCTCTTTAATCGCCGAGCCATATCTATGAACTCTATCGCTTGGGCAGCACTAATTGTAATGATTATTTCTCCTGAAGCTATTGTCGGTGCCAGTTTTCAAATGTCTTTTGCTGCTGTTATTGCTCTAATAGCTTTTTATGAGAAAATTGCCGGTAAATTAAATCAATGGTTTACGAAAAATCAGTCTTCGATTCTTTCAACAGTTATTAAAGGTATGGCTGTATATATTGTCGGCATTGTTGTTGCCGATTTAATCGCCAGTTTGGCAACTTTGCCTTTTGCGATATATCATTTTAATAAAATAGCTTTATTTACTAGTTTGACCAATCTTTTAGCCGGTCCAATAATTGGTTTATTGATTATGCCATTTACACTATTTTCTCTAATCTTAATGCCATTGGGGCTGGAAACGCCGGCATTATGTGTGGTAGGATGGGGAATTGAGTTGTTAAATAATATTACCACATGGGTAAGCTCTATGCCCGAAGCCTCTAAACAAGTTTTATCTATGCCGTTATGGGGTTTTATCCTAATTGTTTTAGGCGGATTATGGCTTTGTATCTGGGAGCAAAGATGGCGTTATTGGGGTGGTTTGTTAATTTTATGCGGATTTTTGAGTCTTGTAAGTGTTCAAAAGCCGGATATTTTGATTAATGAAGATGCCACTCTTATTGGGTTAAAAGATAAGGATGATAATATATTAATTTTGCCAATCAGAGGCAATAATTTCACTAAGCAAATCTGGCTAGAAAAAACAGCCTCTAAGCAATTAACCAAGCAACAAGCTAAAAAGTTAAAAGCAATTTATGCCGGAAAATTATATGATCCTAAATGGATTGAACTAAAATGTAATATAGATTTTTGTACTTATAAAAACCGCTTATACA
>JAZNVJ010000010.1:0-3261 GCA_045592765.1 Alphaproteobacteria bacterium
GATGTTCTTCATATATTTGTTTTTCTATTTTGCGCTTTTTGGCTTTGGCTTTACGCATATTGTAGGCTATCTCACAGCCATCTAATTCTATTAAAATTTCAACGTAAGAAATTAAGGCGTTTTGCAAATTTTCATCTGTAGTTTTTTCTGCAAAGCTCAAAATTTGTTCGTCTGTCGGGTTGTCCGGCAGAGAAGAAAGTCTAACGGGTTGAGATAAAACCAAGCATTCCCAAGAATTAAAAATATCAGTAGAAATATTCCCTATTCTATCAGGACGAAAACGAGGATATAAATCTTGGGCAGTAAAAAGAAAATTTGGTACATCTGTTTTAGCGGCTTTAGCAACTTCTATTACAGCATAACGAAAATTACAATAAGCATTGTATAATTGACGCTCTTCGTTAAAAAGCATTTTAGCGGATTCGTCTTCCGGCAAGGTTTTTACGCTAGTAGGTTTGTTGCTTTCTTTAAGCTCTTTTTTTTCTTCTTCAGCATCTTCGGCATCAGATAATTGTTTGGCTATAAACTCATCTAACAATTTATCAAATTCGTCTTCATTTTCTTCTGTCATCGTGTTGTTCCTTAATTTAGGTTTATTTGCATAGGTTTAAATTCTGGTTTTAGAGGGTGGGTTATAACCACTCGGTCTGACATCTCTCCGTTTTTGATAAGAAGATACAGCATACCGTCTTCTGTAACCTTGAAATCAGTGATAGCGCTACCTATTGGTTGGTTTAAGCTTTGGTTTAGATTTAGTTGTTTTGGAGTTGAAACTTTTTTATAGATAACGGTTATAGTAAACAACATTCCGAAAACTAAGAGAAAACTGAGTAAAGAGACCACAATTTTTAAGGCTTTAAGTTTGTTCATTAAATATCTCACTTGCAAGTTTGTTTTTTGTGCATATGATAAACTAATAAAATTTAATTTATCTGAGCTAGGTTATGTCTGATTCAATTGTTTATAACACACCAATAGTTAATAAAGATTATAAAGGAAAAAGAATTGATAAATTTTTAAGCGATTGTTTTGCGGATATTTCTCGTTCGCAAATCCAAAAGTTTATCGCTATAGGTAATGTTACCTGTGATGAAGATACTATCGGTGATAATTCTTTTAAGGTAAAAGAAGGTGATTCTTATCAGTTGGTTGTTCCGCCGGCAGTTGATGCAATTCCGCAACCGCAAGATATTGCAATAGAAATTGTTTATGAAGATGAAGATGTAATAGTGGTTAATAAACCTGCAGGAATGACGGTGCATCCGGCTCCGGGAGCTTGGGACGGAACTTTGGTTAATGCGTTGTTGTATCATTGTAAAGATTTATCCGGCATCGGCGGAGTAAAAAGACCAGGGATTGTTCATCGAATAGATAAGGAAACATCAGGTTTGTTGGTGGTGGCAAAAAATGATTTTGCACATCAGCATCTCTGCGCACAATTTGCCGAACATTCAATAGAAAGAACCTATTATGCGGTGGTTTTTGGTTTGCCGAGTCCGTTAAAGGGGAAAGTAGATGCCGACATCGGGAGAAGTCCGTATGACCGAAAAAAAATGGCAGTAGTGCAAAAAGGCGGAAAGCATGCGGTTACACATTATCAAACAATAGAAAATTTTGGTGGAGAAGCGGCGCTGGTTAAATGCAATCTGGAAACAGGAAGAACTCATCAAATTCGTGTTCATATGAGTCGACTCGGGTGTAACTTGATAGGTGACAAAGTATATGTTAAGGCAAAAAAAATCTCTTCAAAACAAATCGACTCGAGTATAAAAGATTTTGTAAATAATTTTTCTCGCCAAGCTTTGCATGCACAGACACTCGGTTTTATTCATCCTAAAAGTGGCAAGCTTTTATCGTTTAGTTCAGATTTTCCGCCAGATTTCGCAGAACTTATAACAGTGTTACGAAAGATATAAAAAATTTAAATACAGTGTTTTAAAAATAAAAATAAAACTAAAGTATAGGTTGCGTTTTTAATTTTTTTTGGGATTCTGACTCCGCCGATCTTTTCAATCAGGACTAATTGGACGTTGAACTAGTGTAAAAACATTTACCGGAGTGAAACGAAATGGATAATAATGTACCTGCATTGAATGGAATAGATTTTTCCCCTGAAATTAATATGATAAGATATGCCCAGAAAATTAGGCAATATCCTATTCTGGAGCAAGATGAAGAGTATCGTTTGGCTGTTAAATATCAGCAAACCAAAGATCCTGAAATTGCAAAAATTTTGGTTACATCGCATTTGCGTTTGGTGATGAAAGTTGCTTCAAAATATAGAGGATATGGTTTGTCTGTGGCGGAAATGATATCTGAAGGAAATATAGGGCTTTTGTATGCTATTGAAAAATTTGAACCGGAAAAAGGTTTTAGGTTTTCAACATATGCTTTGTGGTGGATTAAAGCTTCTATCCAGAAATATATACTCAATTCGTGGTCGTTGGTTAAAATCGGAACAACCGCAGCTCAGAAAAAACTGTTTTTTAATTTGCGCAAAATAAAAAATAAACTTAATTTGATGGATGATAGAGATCTATCTCCTAAAATTTTGCAAGGAATTGCAAGTTCTTTAGATGTTTCGGTGCAAGATGTAACGGATATGAATATGCGACTCAAATCACATGACGGGTCATTAAATATGCAAATAGATTCTTCTGCCGATAATGGTAGTGAGTGGATGGATTTTATTGCCGATAATCGCCCTAATCAAGAAGATGTTTATGCTCATAGCGAAACAATGAAATATCGTCGTAATTTGTTTAATAAAGCTTTGGTTTGTTTGAATCCCAGAGAAAAAGATATTTTGTTTAAGCGGAGATTGTATGATAAAGCCGTAACGTTAGAAGACTTGAGTAGAACATATAATATATCGAAAGAAAGAGTTCGACAAATTGAGTTAAATTCTATAAAAAAAATTACAAGAACTATAGAGTCCGGAAAATTTGCTTAATCTTGTGTTGGCGATTAAAGAGTAAAATCTCTTTAGTCGCCAATTGTCAATAGTGCTTTAATTGGTTTATAAGAAAAACGATGCACTTCTTTTATTGCTCCATGTTTTTTCAATCCGGCGATGTGTGCAGACGTACCATAACCGGCATTTTTTTCAAATGCATAGTACGGATATTTTTTTGCTAAATCAGTCATTAAATTATCTCTGTAAACTTTTGCAATAATTGATGCCGCAGAAATAGAGTAGCTTTTAGCATCACCCTTTATTACTGTTTGGCAATCACATATCAATCCTTTAGGTTTTTGGTT
>JAZNVJ010000011.1:0-2343 GCA_045592765.1 Alphaproteobacteria bacterium
AAACTTTTCTTATTTATTCAAAAAAGCAATTTAAAAACCGCTTTTTTGAATCGCTCCGATGCACTGGTAAACGTGTTCATGATGTCGATAAACAACCTATCTTTTGTTTTTATGTGGTGGATTATTTTTCAAAACAAAGGCTCTATTAATGGTTGGACTTTTGGAGAAATGGCCATTCTTTTTGCTGTTGTTAATAATGCTTTTGGTTTTTTTGCTTTATGTACCAGAGGCATTCAACTCATTCCTGAATTTATAGAAAATGGTAACTTAGACAATTTTTTAACATCTCCGCAAAACAGCTTATTTTTAATTGCAACCGCAGAATCAACGTTTGCTAATTGGGGTGATTTCATCACCGGATTTTTAATGTTTTTTCTTTCGGGATTTGTTAATTGGACAACATTCGGATTAATGCTCTTCTGCTCATTTATGGCTTTCATCCTTATGTTTTCGATTCGTCTATTAACCTCTTCTTTAGCGTTTTTCATTAGCGATTCGCAAAGATTAGGCGATAATATTTTTATTTCTTTCCTTACTTTTGCCAGTCAACCGGCTTCAATTTTTACCGGTTGGTATAAAATTGTATTTCTAACTATTCTACCGGCAGGCTTGCTATCCTTTATTCCCGTTAATATAATTACAAATTTCACTTGGAAAGAATCTGCATTTTTTATATCTGCCATAGGATTCTTTTTCTCTTTCAGCTTATTTGTATATCACAAAGGTCTAAAGAATTATGCCTCAGGCAATCGTTTTGGTGTAAGATAATTCATAAATAATATTGACAATTCAAAGTATAAAACTTAAGCTTATTTTAGTTAAAACTTTTCTTAAGAGGTCATATCCATGAAAAAACTATTTTACATTATATTAGTCGTTGCTGTTTTAGTAGCATTAGGTTTATTTGCTAAACAATACATCAACAACCAAGAACCCGCAATTGTCGTGGTAGAAGAAGAAATTCTGCCATCTATGCCAGAAGAAAACGCTGAAATTGAAGCTATCGAAAACGAAGCTATTGATGTTGTTGAAACAAATCCTGAAGAAACGGCCAACGAAGGTGAAACCGATGTTGAAGCAAATACCGAAGAAGTTGTTGAGACAGCACCGGTAGAAACCGCTAATGAAGGCGAAACAGTTGTTGAATAAACAACAAATAATCTTAAACTCTAAAGGCTACAAAATTTTGTAGCCTTTTTTATTGTATTTATTTTCTCGAATTCCTATATAAAGACCATAGATAAATTTAATTTAGCAAAGGATTTTTATTTTGAAAGTAGGAATTATCGGCGCAGGTCAAGTAGGTAGTGCAACCGCATTCGCATTAATTATGCGAGGAGTTGCCCGTAAAATAGTTTTGATAGATGCAAACGAAAAAAGGGCTGAGGCTGAGGCGATGGATATTGCTCACGCAACTCCTTTTGCTTATGCCAACAAAATCAAAGCCGGAAAATACGAGGATTTGCAAGGATGTGAGGTTATAATTATCACCGCCGGAGCCAATCAAAAAAACGGAGAAACCAGAATTGACTTGTTGGGCAGAAATGTAAAAATATTTGAAAGTATAATTCCTCAAGTAGCAAAATATGCTCCGAATAGTATTTTGCTCATCGCTGCCAATCCGGTTGATATTATGACTGCTGTAGCCTTAAAACTATCCGGATTTTCCAAAGAAAGAGTAATAGGTAGTGGCACAATTTTAGATACCGCCAGATTTCGCACTTTATTAGGTTATCATTTAGGCATATCCCCCAAATCTGTACATGCCAATGTTTTAGGTGAACATGGCGATAGTGAGGTCTTGGTTTGGTCAAATGGTGATGGAGGAACTGTACAAATAGAAGAACTTGCTCGTATGAATAATTGTCCGCTAACTCCTGAAATAAAAGCAAAAATAGATGACTGTGTACGCAATGCTGCTTATAAAATTATTGATGGCAAAGGTGCAACTTATTATGGTATTGCCGGCGGACTATGCCGTATATGCCAAGCTATTACCACCAATGAATACGCTATTCTTACCGTATCTTCTCTTCATGAAGATATTGAGGGTATAAAAGATGTATGTCTATCAATGCCTAGTGTTATCGGCAAACGAGGAATTCATAGTGTTATTTACCCTCGTTTATCTGAAAGCGAACACCGTGATGTAAAATTCAGCGCTGAAAAAATTAAAGAACATTCCGACATAGCATTAGAACAAATATCTATTAAATAAATATCTCAAATTAACTATAAAAATTCCCCCTCTTGTTGTTTTTGCAACAAAAGGGGAAAGATAGAATTAAAAAGTTACCATGAGGCGCTCACATTTACTGATACTATCAGCAATGCCCCAAAAAA
>JAZNVJ010000012.1:0-7488 GCA_045592765.1 Alphaproteobacteria bacterium
AAAAGATAATATGCCAGAGTTGCTTTCTTATGCAGAAACACAAAAACTATTGGATGAGCTTGATAAAGAGCATCAAAAGTTGGTTAAAGAACTGATTCCTAATAAAATCAGTTTGGGTGCGTTACAAAGAGTATTGCAAAATCTTTTACAAGAAAGGGTGTCTATTCGTGATTTGCCTACTATATTAGAAGGAATATCAGAGGCAATTACAACAACTCGCAGTTTGATGATGATTACTGAGCATGTTAGAACTAGATTGAGTCGGCAATTATCAAATGTATATGCTAATGAGTTTGGGGTTATACCTTTGGTTACACTGTCTCCAGAATGGGAACAGGCTTTTGCTGAATCAATAGTAGGGGAAGGTGATGAACGTCAGTTAGCAATGGCGCCATCAAGTCTACAAAACTTTATTAATAAGGTTAGAACTGTTTTGGAAGATTTGGCTGTAAAAGGTGAGAGTGCTGTATTACTTACAAGTCCGCATATTCGTCCATTTGTGAGATCTATTGTTGAAAGATTTCGTCCTTTAACTGTTGTTATGTCACAGAATGAAATTCATCCAAAAGCAAAAATAAAAACAGTTGGACAAATATAGATATCATTCCTTAAGAGGTGGTTGTGGAAAATACAAACGCTTTATTAAATCTTGAAAATGATTTATACAAAATGCCAAGTAAAGGACGTAATATGATTGCGGTTGCCTCCGGTAAGGGAGGAGTTGGTAAAACTTGGTTTTCGATTAGTTTAGCTCATGCTTTGAGTTTGTTCCGGCAAAAAACTCTTTTGTTTGATGCAGATATGGGAATGGAAAATGTTAGTGCTCAATTGGGGCTTGATATGAAATATAATTTAAGCCATGCGATTAGAGGTGAAAAAAGTTTAAATCAAATAATCTATAATTATGATAAGGGGAAGTTTGATATTTTGGCTGCTCGTTCGGGAACGGCTGGTTTGGCATCATTGCCGGTAGGGAGATTGCAATTATTGGGTGAAGATTTATGTTTTGTAGCAGATGATTATGATAAAATAGTTTTAGATATGGGGATCGGAAAGTCAAAGTCTGTAAAAGTATTATCAGGGATAGCCGATAATGTAATTGTATTATGTACTGATGATCCGTCTTCACTTACAGAGGCTTATGCATATATTAAAATTATGGTAAATCAATATCCTAAATGTTCTATACAAATGGTGATTAATCAAGCAAATACATTAAGAGAAGGTATGCGAACATATGATTTATTGATGAGAGCATGTAATAATTTTTTGCAAATGAAACCTAATTTGTTGGGAATTGTTCGCAGGGATACCAGAGTTAGAGATGCAATTCGTAATCAATCTTCGGTAATAAGTCGCTATCCAACAGCAGAAGCTACAGAAGATATTTTAAAAATAGCTAAGAGGTTGGTTTGTAATGAATAATATGATGTTGTCAGTTTTGCCAGTAGGAAATGGGATTGTAACCAATGAGAAAGCATCACTCTTGTTATCAGAAAAACTTCCAGATAATGTTCGTCCAGGTATGTTGCTTACTTTTTCTGAGTTACCAGATATAAGTTTGTTGAATAATAAGAATTTGTTTGAATTAAGTTTAACGTTGCCTAATGGAGAAAAAATTCAAGTTAAAGCAAAAATTAATGTTCCTATAAATATAGTAGATACTGAAAAAACTAATTTGGCTTTACGAGTTACTCAAGATGGTAATTTGCAATTTGTAACTAATAGAGAAACAAAAAATATTTCTGATAACGTTTTTTCAAATATATCTTCTGTAATTAAGTCTGAAGCCAAATCTACGGTATCTTCAGTAGCTACACCAATAACAGAAACTGCGCTTGTAACTACTCCTGTAAATATATCTGCAACAACAACCTCAACTATCTCTGTAGCTACATCTACATTAACAACTATTTCAAATGTAGTTACATATCCAACTAAATTAATGCCAGTGTTGGATAAGATGATGCAAGAAGAAGATATACCTACAGATATAAAAAAATGGGTTGGTGAGATTATGGTAGATGCAGAGGTGGTGGCAAAATTAAAGGTTTTTGAGAATAATGGAGATAATGATGATATTTTTGCCACTATAAAGCGAACGTTGCGCAATTTTAGATATATATTGCCTGAACAAAAAGAAATTTTAAAACAGCAACTTGTAAAAGATATTGAAAATCTTGTCGGAAAAACGTTTGAGGCTAAATTTTATTATGAAGAAGGAAATGTAAAAGTTCCAACTTTAGAAACACCTTTGGGTAAGATGTTTGCAGAGGCTATGCCAAAGCTTACTAATGACGAGATTGTGCAAATGGAAGTGTTAAAAGTTAATTTGGGTAATAAGCCTGAATTGTTACGAATAATAGATAACTTTGGTAAGCATTTGTTATCTTTTTTGCCTGATGAAAATAGGCAACTATCATCATTATTTAATTTGTTGCAAACTCCAAATAATGAGCCAACTTTTTTGGTAAAGCTCTTATCTCCATTGTTAAAACAAGTTGATGGGGAGAATTATGTGGTTGATTTATTACAAAAGGTTGTGGGTGATAAAACAAATATTCTTGCAGATATGTATAATTATTATCGAGCTGTTCAATCTGAAAATGTAAAAGACTGGATAGGGGATAGTTTATACAAAGAAATAGCTACATCAGTAAGTGGAAAGGATATACTACAAAATGTTGAACAATTAATGCAATCATCATTAAAAGAGTTACCTTTGTGGAAAATAGTGGAGTTTCCGTTTTTTGATGGTAGTCAATTATTTAATTGGCGGATTAGTGTGAAAAAAAATAATGATGATGCTGAAAATGAAAAAAATAAGCGAAATAATGATGAAGTAAGATTTGTTATAGATACAGAGTTTTCTAAATTGGGGGCTTTTCAGTTTGATGGTTTTGCTTTAAAAAAGCAAAAACGTTTTGATTTGATAATTCGTACTTCATTGAAACAAAGTGAAGATTTTTGTGCAAATATTATGGCTTTGTTTAAGAAATCTTTATCTGATTTGGATTATAGTGGTACTATAAAAATAAATCAGAATGAGACTTTTTTGAAGCCTTATATGGCAGAAAATAAAGTTGTTGATGGAGTGTATATTTAATGCAAAGCGATGTTTTGGGATATTATGAAGTTTTAGGTGTGAATTCTAAGAGTAGTTTTGAAGAAATAAAAACTAAATACAGAGATTTGGCTAAGTTTTGGCATCCTGATGTTAATCAGTCTGATGAGGCAATGACGAAGTTTCAACATATCTCTGAAGCTTGGAATATTTTAAGTGATGAAAATGAGCGGTTGAATTATGATTTGTTATCAGCGGTGTATGCGAAAGATGATTATCCCGAGTTAGATAATATAGTCCCTTTTAAATCAGGTGATGTTGATGTAAGAGCGTTAAATATTCACTTGGTTCGAGCAAATTTTTTTAGTTTTAAAAGTGAAAAGAAATTTATAGTCGCAAATTATAAAAATTCGGTTTCTGAACATATGATTGCGGCATTGAAAAATTGGTTTTTAGGTTGGTGGCATCCTAAAGCATTTGTTAATAATATTAAGGCGTTAAGAGAAAATTGGAAAAATCCGATATCAGAAAAAGATAGTTTGCGTGTTTTAGTGCACAATGTTGTTGCTTATCAAAAAGAAAACAATCCTGAAATGGCTGTTGCTTCTGCAGTGAGGGTATTAGAGTATGCGGATGTTGATTTGCAGAATATTTTACAACGGTTTATAACTAAACAACAATTGCGAGTTTATAGACCTTATAAGTGGAACTTATCTATTTTAAGAAGAGTACAATTAGGAGTGCCTTTTGTTATAGGTTTATTGTTAATATTATTCGGAGTACAACATTCTGGTGTTTTTCTTAATAAAAACACCCAAAACATTAATTATTATCAAGAAATTGATTATGGCGGAAAGAAAAGTGGAGTTAATGATTTGATTGTGGGTAAAGTGCTTGATATTCCGGTTAATAAAAATGATGACAGTAAATTATATCATCTGAAAAATGATGTTAAAGTTATGTATGGACCAAGTGATGAATTTGATGTTTTGGCAAATGCGGTTGAAGGTGAAACAGTTCGCTTAACCGGAGTGTCACCAGATAGAGTTTGGGCTAGAATTATGATTAATAATGGAGAAATGGGGTTTGTTAGAACAAAGGTTTTAGCAAAGGGTAAAGGGAATGAAATACCTTATGGTAGTAAAATAATTGAATAATAGATATTAGGTTTAGGTGTACGAAAAATTTTACCAGTAAAATCGGAAAAAAGTCTGATTGTCAAAAAAGAAAAAATAATTATTCTAAATTGTGTTAACGAGATAAGACTAAACATTATACAATTTAGGAGAACGAAGATGCTATTTGGCACAGTAAAATGGTTTAATACCCAAAAAGGCTATGGCTTTATCAGTCAAGATAGCGGTAAAGACGTATTTTTTCATGTCACCCAGTTAGAAAAGATCGGCATCAAGAAACTGGAAGATGGGCAAAAAGTAGGTTTTGAGTTGTATAATGATCGAGGTCGCATAGCAGCCGGCAATCTGAAGCTATATTAGTTATTCCGGCAAACTCTTAAAAAGTAAAATCAAAGAGGCTTCCCCAAGCCTCTTTTTTTTGGGAAAATAAAGGTTATATAATTGTTGATGTTATTGTGAAAGGAGGCGAAAATGCGTTGGTGGCACTGGATAATTATGACGGTTTTTATTTTTGCAATAGTAATTTCATTAATTTTTTAAAAAATGCTTGACAATAACGATATATGAGCGTAAAAGAACGATATCTTATCGCGGGGTGGAGCAGCCCGGTAGCTCGTCAGGCTCATAACCTGAAGGTCGCAGGTTCAAATCCTGCCCCCGCAACCATTGAAAAACAAGGCTTTGAGAAAAATCTCAAAGCCTTTTGTTTTTTCATAAAATTAAAGTATTCTAAACCTCAACCACCGAATAACTACCATTATAATACTTCACAATAGCAAAATTTCTTTTATTAAGGGCTTGGAGAAGCAAAAGTAACCTCTAAATGTTGTTTTTGAACGACAGGTGAAGTTTTGTGGTGTGAAACACAAACCCCGATACGGATCAATTATTTGTATCGGGGTTTGTGTAATCAAGTTTAAAGTCTGTGGCGTTGACTGTTTTTTTCTTTGGTATGGGATACTGAGCTACGAAGATTATCGGATATTTATCCCAAAGCTTATCAGCTTCTTCTTCAAAACGTTCTAAAGGCCATTGTTCTTTAGAGCATTTGAGATTCAATGCCATAAATTCATTGTGTAAATCTTTTGCCGAGTGAATGTCGGGCCAGTCAAGAACAGTTTGTTTAGCTTTTTTTACGGAATCTTCATCACCGGTAATTAGCGGATGATAATCAGGTAGACCTTTACCCTCAAATAGCATTCGGTATGCACATGTTTCAGGTAACAGTTCCGGTAAATCTCGTATCAGATTCATGTCAACCTTTACGCAATCTGCGCAAATTCGGGTTGCATATCTGGTGCATCTTCCGGTTTTCATGTCTAAACCATCACAGGCTCGATTTGAAAAACGGGCTATCCCGTTATTAAAATCTTTCAATACACAGCATTTGCCACATTTTAAGCAGATTGATTCCCATTCTGCTTCGGTAAAATCTTCCATTGATTTTACCAACCAAAATTTTTTTATATCCATATCTTAATGATTTAATTTGCATTAAATAGATATCATATTAATTTGTCAAAGTAAAGCATTTTGTCTAAAATTCAGAATGAGTTTTTTATTAATGCTTCTACAATGGGAACATCTGCCGGAGCAAATTTATAATCTTTTAGCTCAGAGCAAGAAATCCAAGCGGTTGCTTGGTGCTCATTAGATTTTATATTTTCCGTATTACAAGTTGCAAAATAACAATGCATATCAATAGTGCCAAAATCATATTGATAAGTAGATTGCATAAAGAAATCACCAATTTGGGCTTTTATATTCAGTTCTTCTTGAAGCTCTCGTTGCAAAGTTTGAGGCAGGGTTTCATCTTTTTCTTGTTTTCCTCCGGGAAATTCCCAGTATCCTGCAAGGCTTTTCCCTTCAGGGCGTTGAGCTATGAAAATTTTGTGATTGTTGATAATGATTGCGGCAGCAACAGTTGGCACGACATACCTCCAAAGTTATACAATAAAATTTATGATTACTTGCAAAACAATGATTATTTATTACTATATTTGTAAGTTAATAAAGTAATTATAAGGAGATGTAAATGTATAAAGTTTGGTTAATCGCAATTTTTTGTTTTTCAGGAATCATTGGGTTTGCAAATGCGGAAAATTTAACGCAAAAAGAACAAGCTAAAATAAGAAAAATGGAAATGGTAGCAGAAGAACGTGCAAATGTATCAAGCCCTTTTAAGGCTAAGGCAATAGAAAGAGCAAAGGCCAGAGAACAAAAAAAACAAGATAAAATAAAGGAAAAAGAAAAATCCGCTTCTCGTTTTCAACAAGAGGCGATGAGAAATGAGGAAACTAAACAACAAGAAACTGACAGTGAATTAAAAGAGGTGAAGTCAAGATTTAAACTTAAAGCGGAAAGTAAAGCTAAAGAAAGAGCTATGAAAAAGCAATTAAATCAAGAACGTCGCAAAACCCAAAGATGAAATTAACTATTTGTTGGTGATTTGATGTTATATTAAAAAATTGAGTCTTTAGTAATTTTTGGAGTTTGGTAATGAAGTCAAAAAAAGATGATTCATTGATTAATGATGAAGTAAAAACGATAGATAATTTAAATATTGTTATTGACCGAGTGAAGACAGCTCAAGAAGTTTTGGCAACATATTCGCAAGAACAAATAGATAAAATTTTTGCAGCGATGGCTTTGGCTGCAAACAATGCTCGTATCTCTTTGGCAAAAATGGCAGTTGAAGAAACCGGAATGGGAATTGTAGAAGATAAAGTAATAAAAAACCATTTTGCGGCTGAAGAGATATATAATAAATACAGAGATGCCAAAACATGTGGGATAATTGAAAGAGATGACACTAACGGATATACTAAAATGGCAGAACCTTTGGGAGTGATTGCCGGTGTTATTCCTACAACAAACCCTACTTCTACGACCATATTTAAGACTTTAATTGCAATAAAAACTCGAAACGGAATTATATTTTCACCTCATCCTCGAGCCAAAAAATGCACTATTGAAGCTGCTAAGATTATGCTTGATGCGGCAGTAAAAGCCGGTGCGCCAAAGCATATAATTGCTTGGATTGATGAACCTTCGGTTGAAATGAGTCAGCATTTGATGAGCCATGAAGGAATTGCGATGATTTTGGCTACCGGGGGCCCTGGGATGGTTAAGGCGGCTTATAGTTCAGGTAAACCTGCATTGGGAGTAGGGGCTGGTAATACTCCGGCAATTATTGACGAGACAGCTGATATAAAAATGGCGGTAAGTTCGGTTTTAATGAGTAAAACCTTTGATAATGGAATGATTTGTGCTTCTGAACAAGCTGCT
>JAZNVJ010000013.1:0-13427 GCA_045592765.1 Alphaproteobacteria bacterium
ATAGTCAGTCGGTGTAGGAAAATCACCACCAAAAACTTGTTCATTATATGTCTTGAATATAGGAAAATAAATTTTATCTTTATATTTTACCAATAGTGGTTGGTCATTGGCTATTAATTCGGCAAATAAACTGAAGATAAAAAGAGATACAAAAACAATAAATGATATATAAGCTCTGCGATTTGAACAAAATCTTTGCCATTTGCGATTTTTAGCCTGAGAAAAAATCATTTTTTATAAATCCGGTTACTTGCTATCTGGATTATTTGTTGTTGTATCAATTTGAGTATTATCAATTACTTTTACTTCCAAATTAACTTTTGGCTTTGATAGGACTTCTTTTTTAGGAGCAACATCATTATTTTCCTCAGATTTGTCTGGTTTTGAATCTTCTTTGGAATCCTCTTCTAATTGAGGCAAAGGCTTACTTTCTTCTTCAGGAGGTAGTTCTTCGGCAATCTTAACTTCAGATGTTTTTACTTCTAGAGGCTTTTCTTCGGTTACAATATCTTTAGTTTCAGTTTCAATTTCGTTTTCTGACGGTGCTATTAAATTGTTTTCTTTTTGATGATGTGCAGCCCAAGATTTATACCAAAGTTTAAAGTCATTAGTTGCTTTATCTCTTATTTGATCAGATATTTCTTGTTTTTGAGCGCTTGCGTATATTTCAGTTTTTAATTTTTCGGTTAAGGTGAAACCTTCTAATTCATTACAATTGTTATTTGCTTCAGTCCAATTGTTAATAATATCTGGAACCGTACATAAACGATTATCTATCTTAGCTTGTTCTTGTTTAGGATCATATATTGCAACCCCAACTTGTTTAGTGTTCTGTAATTGTTTGTAAATATTCTTCTCAATTCCAGGAGCTGATGCAAATGGGGTGTTTAATCCTATGAGTATAATGGATGTATTTTTAAGTTTACCATTTTTTTCTAAATGTTGAATGAAGTTTTCAAGATGCCCGAAGGTGCAACTTACTTGCTCTGCGAATGCAGATTGACGTTGCGGTAAAGAAATGTTTTGATTGTCTGCAGATACCCATTTTGATAAAGGTTTTAAATTACAAAGATGATCATAAATAAATGTTGTTGATGGCATATCAAGCAAGGTAAAATACATATTATTACCTTTGTCAGAAATAATATCTTCAGCAATAATGTCCAAAACATTAGCAGCATTAAACGAATGTAGTTCACTAGTAGAAATATTTAAAGGTGAAAATTTTGCATCAAATAGTGATAAAATACTAAGTATAGGATTAATATTTTTAAGTAAAGAAGTACTTTCTAACCATTGAGCAGCTAAAATACTAGCTTTTTCTGCGGTGCTAAAATTGGTAGCATTGAGATTTATGGGATAGCCGATTTTTTCCAAACAACGATTTGCGGATAAGTTATTGTTTATAGTACAAAGCTCCAATCCTCTACTCTGATAAATGCGCAAATTATAGTCTTTTTTATGATAATTGTTAAATAATTGGTTGGTATTTAGATATAATTTACTCTGGATTAAATTATTGAAATCCCAATAACTAGACATCATTACAGTCGAAAGAAGCATATCTTCAGGTTTAAGGCTTTCTTTATAATTAAGAATATCAATTATATTCATAAATGGCTGTTGTGCAAAGCGAAGGTAAGCATTAGGGTAATAGGTGAAACCGTTTTGCATATAAAAACCTAAAACATTGGCGGCTGCGTGACGTATATCAGCATTTTTACCAGTAGGATCCATATTAATAAAACGCAAATATGATGGAGCTTCAGGCATGGCAATAATTACGACATTGTTACTTTCGTTATGATTGCTCTCATCATTTAAATATGGTTTATTAATAAAATTGCGAGATAAAGGATTAAAATATGCTTTGCTAACAGACCATCCACAAACTAAAAACAGTATCAATAAAATGTAAAACTGTTGACGACGATTGAAATAAGTAAATGTTAACCAGATTACGAAAGCTAATATTCCAGCTAAAATAAGGTTTGAGTAATTATCTATAATTTGATTATGAGGTATATCTATGATATCTGTATATGAATATAAAAGAGATGCACTATCAAAAAGAGCAAATTGACTTAGCATTGCTAAAAGCAAAAAAGCTGAAACTAAACCTATGGTCAAATTTTGTAACGTAATTGAAAAAGATACTAGGAAAATAACTCCAACAGAACAAGCTAAAATTGCAAAATAAATCATTTTTACTTCAGCGGTAAGTTCTTGTGATGGAGAAAATAAATTATAACTTCCGGCTTCCGCAAACAAAGTAAAATCTATTGCTAACAAACAAAAAACAATGAGACTTTTGATAATTAAATCAATCATGTATCCTTTAAATCCACGATTATTTTTTTGACTGCGAATTTTATATGCTATCTCTTTAGCTGAACTTTGACGTGGATCACTTAAAAATACATCTTCCATAGATTTTTACCTTACAAAATTGAATTTTTACATTATGTAACTTTATATAAACACAGATATTGTTTTTTTTAAAGTAAAAATCCTCAGAGTTTCCACAACTTCTGAGGATTTTTTGCAGAACGAATAATTTACTATCTTGAGTAAAATTCGATAACTAAGTTTGGTTCCATAACAGATGCATAAGGAACATCATCATATTTAGGAACAAATGAATATTTTGCGCTGAACTTCTTGCTGTCAACTTCCAAATATGCAGGAAAATCACGACTAGAAGATTCCATAGCAGAAATAACCATAGGCATTTGTTTTGCTTTGGCGGTTACTTCAATAACATCACCAACTTTAACCATGTAAGAAGGAATGTTTACTTTTTTACCATTAACGGTAACATGACCATGGTTTACAAATTGACGTGCGGCAAAAATTGTTGGAACATATTTTGCTTTGTATACCAAGTTGTCTAAACGAGACTCTAAAATGCCGATTAAGTTTTCAGCCGCATCACCAGAACGACGAATTGCTTCAACATAGTATTTATGGAATTGTTTTTCTGAAACATTACCATAATATGTTTTTAACTTTTGTTTAGCATAAAGCTGTGTACCATAGTCAGTAGGTTTTTTACGACGTTGACCATGTTGACCCGGTGCATATTCTCTTTTAGCAACAGAACTGTTGGGAGCACCCCAAATCACACCATATTGGCGTTCTTTTTTCTTCTTAGCAGAAACAATACTTTTCATCAGATATATCCTTTATATTATTAGTGTTTTTATTGTCTCGGTAGTTTTGGACTATATGACCAAACGAGGCGATTTATTCGCCTTCATTCCCGAAAGTGAGGGCAATGTATAATAATATTTGCTTAAAATCAAGTGTATTTTTATATAATTTTGTAGATTTTTAAAGTTCTTCCGATTATGATAAAGTAAAATAGATTAAAGGACTTAGATGTGTCATATGAACTAATGTTTAAAAATGCTGTTGCTTTGTATGAAAATGGGCAGTTTGAGCAAGCTGAAAAAATCTATCGACAGCTTTTAGAAGCTATGCCGGAAAATCCGGAAATTTTAAATTTACTCGGTTTGGTTGCCCAATCAAAGGGAGCTCATAGTGAGGCTTGTTCTTTATTTGCGAATGCTATTATGAATAAACCTGATGATGTAAGTTTTTATTATAATCTTGCTTTTTCTTGCAAGTATGATAATCGTCCTTTGGAAGCATTGGAAAATTTTAAAAAAGTATCTTCTCTCAAACCGGAAATAAAAGAAACTTATAATGAAATAGCACAAATATTGCAACAAAACGGAAATATGGAAGAAGCAAGAAAAAACTGGCAATATGCAATAGCCTTAGATGCAAATTATGCCGAAGCAAAAATTAATTTAGCTATGAGTTATAAGAACGATAATCTTGGTAAGGCTATTGAAGATTTAGAAAAATTAGCAAAAGAATATCCTGAAGAAGCTTTGGTTTTTTATTATCTAACCAGTATATACATGCAAAAAAATGAAGATGCCAAAGCTTGGATATATGCCATGAAAGCAAAGGAATTAGCACCCACATCCGATGAAATAAGAGTTATGCTTGCCCTACTCTCTTGTCGGGAAAATAATTTTGCCAATGCTCGAATATATTTTGCCAAAGCAGAGCTACTTAATCCAAATAATATTGAAGCTTTATTGGGGTTGGCCAACTTAGATAGTGTTGAAAATAATTTTATACAAGCGGAAATGAGATACAAGCGAGTTTTGGAACTCCAACCAAAAAATTTTGAAGCACACAGTAATTATGCCGAAATGTTGCAACGAGCAGGCAGAACTGCCGAAGCATTAGAAGAATATAGAGCGGCGGTTATTATCAATCCGAACTCAGCGGAAGTCAGTAATAATTTGGGAATTATTTTGCGAGATATAAAAGAATATGAACAGGCTTTAGAGTTAATGTTTAATGCTTTGGCTCATAATCCGCAAAAAGAGGAAATATCAGCTAATATAGCCGAGACATTAACAATTTTTGCTCAAATGGAAAAAGATAAAGCAATTCAAATTGCCGAAAATTGGCTAAGGGATTATCCGCAAAATTCGTTTGCAAAACATATAAAGGCTGCTCTAAAAGGAGAACAAAGTGAAGATAATCAAGTTTATAGTGAAAATTTGTTTGACATTTTTGCTGATAATTACGAATTGGTTATGCAAAATTTGGATTATTCAATCCCGATGGCTATGGCAAGAATTGCAGGATCTTTACAAGGTACTATTGTGGATTTGGGGTGTGGTACGGGGCTTGTGGGGCAAGCTCTTAAAAATAGTGGGAATAAAATCATAGGGGTCGATGTCAGTCAAAAAATGCTCGATATTGCGGCAGGAAAAGGTGTTTATGAACAATTGATAAAAGCAGATATAATTGAGTATTTACAAAATAATAACGATTTTGATTGGGGTGTTGTAGCTGATGTTTTAGGATATATCGGGGATTTAGAACAAACAACAAAGCTATTAAAAAACAAAAGATTATTGCTTTCAATTGAAGTCTTAGATGAAGAAGCGAGCTACAAAATCCAATCAAATGGACGATATAAACATAATCCTTTATATGTGGAAAAACTACTAAAAGAATGTGGATTTGAAGATATATATAAAGAAGAATTGATAATAAGAACCGAAAACGGACGACAGGTTAGAGGAATGATATTTAAAGCGCAACCGCCTCTTAAATAAGAGGCGGTTTTCTTTATAAAGGAAGATATATTTAGAATGCGTATCTGATACCGGCGGTAACTTCCGCTACATGATTCAAATCACGAGATCCGATATATCCATAACGACCAACAACTCTGGCTGCCATTCTGTCGGTAAATTTGTATTGCATACCGCCACCTACACGATAACCGACTTTGCTTTTATCTGTTTTGCCGTCGTGTTTGAGTTGAGTATCATATACGGCAGCACCGACTGTTCCCAACAAGCTGAATTTTTGAGCACATCCAAGTGGCATATAGCCATATACATCCAAACCATAGGCGTTAAATTTGAACTTCTTAGTACCACCATCTTTTAAATGCGCTTTACGAGAACCACCGAATTGATAAAAAGCTTCTAAGCCTGCATACTTTCCGATATCAACACCGGCATTGATTTTGGCTGAATTAAAATTCTTTTCGGCTCCTTTTGCTTTGCCTTTGAGATCAAGATTTGAGTATACATAATCCGCACCAACATATGGTGTCATATCATGAGCTGCCCTTTTCATATCTTGCATCATATTTGCATTGGCAGAAGTTGCTATAACACAACAAGCCACACCAGCGAGTAATAATGTTTTTTTCATTTTCTTAACTCCATTTATAAATAGGTTGTTTTTAAAGTTGTCGTCCTATTATTAAACTGTCTAATTAAGCAGTTTATGAAAAATAGATAATCTTGAGTAAATAGATTTAAAGAGGATGACGTAAAAAAACATAGATATTTGGTTTTGCTCATTGTTTATTAAGGCTTTTTTTATAAGCTTATGGCATATTTATAAAAAAATGAAAGGACTTAGAATGAGTTTTTGCGCACCAAATGAAAAATGTAATAAATGCCCTCGTCTGCTTATATTTAGAGAAGATAACAAAGTTAAATTTCCTCATTATTTTAATGCTCCGGTTCCATCTTTTGGAGATTTAAATGCAGAAATTTTAGTAGTGGGAATGGCTCCGGGACTAAACGGAGCTAATCAAACCGGAAGACCTTTTACTAATGATTATGCCGGAGATGTGTTGTATCCTGCTCTAAAAAAATATGGCTTTGCTCAAGGTGACTATGGTAAACGCAAAGATGACGGATTTGAACTTATAAATGTAAGAGTAACCAACACAGTGCGTTGTGTTCCGCCTCAAAATAAAGTAACCGGCGATGAAGTCAGAGCTTGCGGAGAATACTTAAAACAAGAAATAGCCTCTATGCCTAATTTAAAGATAATTTTAGGGTTAGGTGCTGTAGCACATAATGCGGTGCTTGGAATATTAGGATATCGCAAATCTGAATTTAAATTTGCGCACGGTGCAGTTAATGAATTGAAAAAACACAATTTGTTAATGATAAGCTCCTATCATACTTCAAGATATAATATTAATACAGGAGTTTTAACTTATGCAATGTTTGACGAAATTATCCTAAAATTAAAAAAACTATTTGACAAATAAGGTTTAATTTAATAGCCTAAGCGAACTTTAATACTATTATAAACCCTTAATTAATATTATTATGCCAACATTCACTTATGGTCAGAACGCAATGAATATGCCTACTGACAAGAAAACCACAAATTTCGCAGAAGCTGTAAAGTCTGCAAAAGCTGAAGGACGATCGTTCATCGTAAAGCATTCTATCAACAAGGCTGGAAAACCAATCAAGACCGTTATGGGATGGGATATGTATATCATCTCCTACCAGATGGGAAAAGTTCTTTTTACTGACAATGCGTTGATAGCTTCCAAGTTGGAAGAAATGCACGCTCATCACACTTCAAAGACAGATAATGAAGTGTATGCTTGGTCGCCGTCTGATGGTTTATTACTGGAGATGAGCGGGATAAACTTTCAGCGCATCATCCTTTAAGCTGTGAAATGTGAAAAAAGCCTCCGACATTAAATTGTCCGAGGCTTTTAATTTATTTAGTTGCTGATTCCGGCAAAACCCATAAATGCCATAGATAACAAACCCGCACTAATAAGGGCTATTGGTGTTCCTTGCAGAGCTTTGGGAACATTGGTGTAGCTCAAGCGTTCACGAATTCCGGCAAAAATAACAATGGCCAAAGTAAATCCTATGGCACTGGCCAAGGCATAACAAACACCGGCAAGAAGGTTATAATTCTTTTGAATCGTTAAGATTGCAATACCCAAAACCGCACAATTAGTCGTTATCAATGGTAAAAATATGCCTAAAGCCTGATACAATGCCGGAGACGTTTTTTTGAGAATGATTTCCACCATTTGTACCAAAGCAGCAATGACCAAGATGAAAGTTACCGTCATCATAAATGTAAGCTTAAACGGTTGCAAAAAAGTGTAATAAATCAAAAATGTAACGATAGTAGATAAAGTCATTACAAACATTACCGCAAATCCCATACCGACAGCCGTAGATATTTTTTGGGATACGCCTAAAAACGGACAAATTCCCAAAAATTGAGATAAAACAATGTTATTTACTAAAATAGCGGCAATAAATATCATTAAATATTCCATAGTTATTTAGCCTCCCGCAATTTGTTAAACAAGACAATTAATCCTGCCAGAGCAAAAAATGCTCCCGGTGGCATTATAAACAGTAATAAAGTATTGGCATTTTCATAAACCAAAGAATAACCGAATACAGAGCCATTACCCAAAATTTCACGTACAATTCCAAGTGAAGTTAAACCGATAGTAAAACCTATCCCCATACCTACTGCATCTAAAATTGATTGCCATACGCCATGTTTGGAGGCAAAAGCCTCTGCTCTACCCAAAATAATGCAATTGACCACAATCAAAGGAATAAAAATTCCCAAGGCACTGTGCAATGATGGTAAATATGCAGCCATCAACAGTTCTAAAACCGTAACAATTGAAGCTATAACTACAATGTAAGAAGGAATTCTCACCATGGGTGGAATGACATTTTTTATTAATGAAATTATAATGTTGGAAAAAATTAACACGAATAACGTAGCAATTCCCATTCCAAACCCATTAAGTGCAGAAGTTGTTACCCCCAAAGTCGGACACATACCCAAAAGCATTACAAAAGTGGGGTTTTCTTTTAGTATTCCTCTGGTTAGATTTTCGTAACTGGTTTTATTCATATCTATTTACCCATATTAAAATTTTGATAAGCGTTTATTGCTTTTTGAATAGCATCGGTTATAGCTCTGGATGTTATAGTGGCGGCAGTAACGCCATCGATATCACCTCCGTCTTGACGTACTTTTAACTTCTGACGGAGCGGATTAAAACCGTCAAATTGTTGCTTGAACTTATCTTCATCAGCTTTAGAACCAAGTCCCGGCGTTTCTTGATGTGAGGTTATTTTGAAATTTTTAATACTTCCATCAATATAAAAGCTCACAAGCATCTCTATTTTACCGCCAAAACCATTATTAGAATAAGTTTTGATGGCAAAAGAGTTAACTGTTCCGTTTTTACGAATAGGAAAAAGAACAAATTTATCTTTTTTATCTTTAGAGTGGATAATGGTTTGCTCTGCAAACGGGTCATTATCAAAATCGCCAACAATTTGTTTAAGTGCGGTAAGTTCCTTATCCGCAAGAGCCTTGGCAATAGGCTTTTTAGTCAATAAGTAAACTGATGATAACATAAATGCAGACAAAACACCTATAGTTACCAAAGTTATGGTCATTTTGATAAATGTTTTAGTATTAGGATTCATTTATTTATCTCCGCTCACCATAATAACTTGTTTTGATATATTTATCAATCAACGGTACCAAAGAATTCATAATCAAAATTGCAAATGACACTCCTTCAGGATAAGCGCTGAAAAATCTGATTACCGCAGTTAATACACCACAACCGATTGCAAAAACAATCTTCCCATTAACGGTCATTGGGGAAGTAGCATAGTCGGTTGCCATAAATACTGCTCCAAGCATAACTCCGCCAGATAACAAGTTAGTAAGCGGTTTATAAGCAATATTACCGCTTATCAGCCATAAAATTGTACTAATGAGAACAAAGCTTCCCAAATAAATAAGCGGAATATGCCAAGTGATGATTTTTTTGCAGAGCATATATATTAAACCTAATAAAATAGCTGTGGCAGAAACTTCTCCCAAGCACCCGCCAACATCACCGATAAACATTTGCCAATAATCAGGCAAGTTTCCTTGAAGAGTGGTTGCTGAAGTGGTGGCATCTACATGTTTAATAATTCCCAGAGTGGTTGCCGAGGTTTGTCCGTCAGCAGCAAAAAAATTAAAAGCATCGGGCTTTGGCCAGTTGGTCATTTGTACCGGAAAAGAAATGAACAAAAATACTCTTCCCACTAATGCCGGGTTAAAAATATTTTTACCAATTCCGCCATAACACAATTTGCCGATAACAATTGCAACAAACGCACCGACCAATATCATCCATATAGGCATTGAACTTGGTAAATTGAATGCTAATAACATTCCTGTTACCACTGCAGATAAATCGGTTACAGTATTGCCTTTTTTGAATAAATATTTATTAAACAGATATTCAAAGATAACACAGGCTGCTATAGAAGTCAAAATTACAACCAATGCCGACAAGCCAAAGAATATAATAGCCACTAACATTGCCGGTATCATCGCAATAATAACGTCGAGCATGATGCTTTGGGTATCTTGCTTGGTCTGAAAATGAGGAGCAGTAGATATTTTTAACATAGTCACTTCTTCTTTCTTAGTTCCATTTTTGCTAATTTGCAGTAATCAAGAAGCGGTATATGCGCAGGACAAGTATAAGCGCAACAGCCGCATTCAATACAATCTAAAACATGAAGCTCTTTAAGGCTGTCTATTTGATGATTTTTCATCATAGTACCAATTAAATAAGGTTGCAGACTGATAGGACAAACCTCACAGCACTTGCCGCAACGAATACAATCAGTTTCAACAGCTTTTCCGGAAAGCTCATTAGAGAGCATTAAAATACCTGAAGTGGTTTTGGTAATAGGTGCATTTATATTAAATGCCGATGTTCCCATCATCGGACCGCCAAAAATCACTTGAGCTGTTTGAGGAGTTATACCACCGGCTTGTTCTATAAGATATGCAGCAGGAGTGCCGATACGAACTAAATAGTTAGCAGGGTGCAAACAAGCATCACCACTTACAGTAACAACACGCTCAAATAAAGGTTTGTTTTTCATAACCATTTCATAAATAGCAAACACCGTACCCACATTTTGTACCAAGCAACCGGCATCAGAAGGTAATTTTCCGGAAGGAACTTCACGTCCGGTAATAGCGGTAATAAGTTGTTTTTCACCACCTTGCGGATATTTAGTTGCACAGACTTGAACATTCACCCCAACATAGGTTTTAGTAATTTTATTTAACAATTCTATTGCTTGGGGCTTGTTTTCATCAATGGCAATAATGGCGTTTTGAATGCCTAAGGCTTTATTGATAATCTTAGCACCAATTACAATTTGTTCGGCTTTTTCAACCATTAATCTGTCATCAGCGGTTAAAAAAGGTTCACACTCAATGCCATTTAGTATCAATGTGTCAACTTTTTTATCATCAGGGATAGATGTTTTTATAGGAGTGGGATACCCTGCTCCACCCATACCGACAATACCGCCTTCTCTGATTTTGGTTATAATCTCTTCAGCTGAAAAAGGAATTTCTCTGTCAATATCCAAACTGCGATTAATTGATGGTTCAAACTCATCGCCTTCAACTTTAATCGTAATCATATCTTCCAGATAACCGAACTCACCTTCAACAGCTTCAACTTTTATAACTTCACCGGATACAGAAGAATGAACATCTGCAGAAACAATACCATCAGCATCGGCAATTAAAGTTCCGACTTTCACTTTATCACCTGCAGAAACAAGAATTTTTGCCGGAGATCCGATATGTTGCTTGACCGGAATCGTTACAATATCGGGCAAACCAGCAAAAACTATCGGAGAATCTGTAGTTATTTTATATTTGTCAGGATGAATACCACCACGATTAAAAGTCTTAAGCTTGCTCATTGTTAGTTTCCTTACCTTGATAATAATGGATAGCTTTGGTAGGGCAAGTAGCTTGCAACTGTTCACCAAATTCAGAAGCTGAAACACAATCAGGAATATAAGAGAGATTGTTTTCTATCTTTACATTTGGGTTAACTTTAGCACATTTTTGACAAGCAATACATGCGGCCTTACAGTTTTTGCGAGCTATAGCACCTTTTTGAGTATTGCGACAAGCTACATAAACCATTTGTCCGTTATCACCTTTTGTCCTAATTTCAAATAATCCTCGCGGACAAGTCTTTACACATGCTCCGCAAGATGTACATTTATCATAATCAACCTCAGGAATACCAGTAACAGGATTAAGACTTAAAGCACCAAATTTGCAATTTGCAACACAGTCACCCAAGCGCAAACAACCGGTAGGACATCCGGTTTGTCCGCTGGATATACGAGCGGCAATGCGACAACTGGTAATACCATCATATTCAACCTTTAGCGGTGCATTTTCACAAGTTCCGTTACAACGCAAAACTGCAGTGGTAGGTTTCTTCTCAACTAAAGCAAACCCCTTAATATCGGCAACTTTATTCATTACATTTTGTCCACCGACCGGACAATATAAATTGGCAAACCCTGTTTCATCTGCATTTGCACAAGCTGTGGCAAAATCATGACAACCGGCGAAAGAACATCCGCCACAATTAGCTTGTGGCAATACAGCCTCAATTTCCATAACTTTAACATTTTCTGCAACAGCAAATTTGCGAGATATAAAATATAAAACAACGGCAGAAACAAATGCTATTCCGCCCAACATAGCCATGCTATAAATTATAATATTATCCATCTTTGTTTATTCCATAAGTTTAGAAGCGGTAAAGCTAAATTTTTTTGCCATCCGTTTGCGAGTTAAGAATAGCCCTAAATAATAAGGAATCAAGATAATTATTGCAGATATTCCACTTAGTAGATCACTATTGGTATAAATATATACCCCGATTAAGACCAAAAGCATTAAAACAAGCGGAAGAACATAGCCTACTAATACAGCATTAAGACCTGTTTTGCCGGATATAGACACTAAAACTTCTTCTCCTATTTGATATTTTGAAGTATTTTTATCGACAATTTCGATAGTCTTATCTTGGCACTCCATTAGTCCGCAGCCATGACGCATATCACAATTATGACATGCCGAATAACGGGTAATTTTAACCTTTATAGTATTTTCACCAATTCCTACCACTGTTCCATAATGACTAATTTGACTCATTTGCTGCTCCGATTAATATTGTGGTTTTACTTGAAGTTATTTGTTTAAGCTTTTGTTTTTTATCATAAATAAATATAATTGATGCAAGATTTTGTTGCTCAGCAAATTCTATTGCTTGTTTTTTATTCATGGCCATTAGAGCGGTTGCATAAGCATCGGCTTCCATACAAGAATCTGCAAAAATTGTAACCGAAGCTATTGTGTTTAGAGCAGGTTTTCCATCAACAGGAGATATGGTATGAGAGTATCTTTGATTGTCTTTAATAATAAAATTGCGATAATTACCGGAAGTTGCCATTGAAATATTTGTTAATTCTAACACCATAGCATTGCCAAAAGAATCTTCTTTTGGTTCACCAACCCCTATTCTCCACTTGTTTTTGCCATTTTTATAACCGGAAAGTCTTACTTCTCCGCCTATTTCTACCATATAATTATTAATTTGATAACTTTCTAACAATTCAGCAATTTTATCGACCGCATACCCTTTAGCTATGGAAGATAAATTAAGCTGAGTGCGAGCATCGGTTTTGATTACATATGAATAATCAGAGGCGAATCTGAGGGTTGAAAATTTGCTATATGACAACAACTCTTGAATTTTTTGCTCACTTGGTTGAGAAACATCTTTTTTGCGCCCAAACCCCCAAGCATCAATCAATGGAGATATTGCAGGATCAAAAGCTCCGTTACTTTGTTTATTAATAATATCTGCAGTCTTTAAAACCTTTGCTAAAGAAGCAGACAAAGGAATTTTTTGCATTGCTGGAGCTTTGTTAAGCTGATTTAATTCAGAATCCTCTCTGAAAACCGACATGGTTCGATTTATATTTTCAAGCTCATTATTTATCGCAATTTCAAGTCCCTTAGGAATTACTTTGTTTTGAAATTTAATCTTATAATAAGTATTAAATATCATTCCGTTAAGCTCATGAATGCTTGTTTTTTGCATAATAGCAAAGATAATTAAAACTATTACGCTCAAGATTGAAATATATTTTAAAATTCGCATA
>JAZNVJ010000014.1:0-2225 GCA_045592765.1 Alphaproteobacteria bacterium
CCCCTTTGACTAACGTAGAATACTATGCTCAGTTTATTTATGATAAATATTTACGCCGAGAACTTATTGCTACCGGATTTGAAATTGTAAACAATGCCAACAAAGAAGATTTAGAATCTGATGCCACCACTCAAATTGAAGAAGCCGAAAAAAGACTATTTGAATTATCAAATCAAGGTGATGTTAACGGCGGGTTTGTTGATTTTTCCCAAGCACTTACCTCTTCGTTGTCTTACATTGAACAAGCTTATCAAAAAGACGGTAAAATATCAGGCCTCCCAACCTCTTTAGATGCTTTAGATAACAAAACCGGCGGGCTTAATAATTCTGACTTAATTATTATCGCAGGTCGTCCGGCTATGGGCAAAACTGCTTTAGCTACCAACATTGCTTACAATGTTGCCGAATATATGATGCACGCCAAAGATATAGATGAAAAATCCAAAGGCGTAGCCTTTTTCTCTCTGGAAATGTCCGCCGACCAACTGGCATCTCGTATCCTTTCCACCGTTACCCAAACTAACGGACACAAAATGCGTACCGGAGAATTGGACAATGCTGAATTTACTCGTATTGCCGCAGCTGTCAGAGAGCTTGAACGCATTCCGTTTTATATTGATGACACCCCCGGATTAAACATTAACTCTATTCGCACCAGAGCTCGCCGCCTAAAAAGAAATAAAGGTTTAGGTTGCATCGTAATTGACTATATTCAACTGATTAACGGCACCGGATCAAAACGTTCTGAAGGCAATCGCGTGCAAGAATTATCCGAAATTTCTCGTGGATTAAAAATTTTGGCCAAAGAATTAAATGTTCCGGTTATTGCCTTATCACAGCTCAATCGTGGTGTTGAGCAAAGAGAAGATAAACGCCCAGTCATGTCTGACTTGCGTGAATCGGGTTCTATCGAACAAGATGCAGATATCGTAATGTTCGTATATCGTGAAAACTATTACTTACAAAACGAAGAGCCCAAACAAAAAGCATCCGAAACACCTGAACATTTACAAAAACGCATAGAAGAATGGGAAGCTAGAAAAAGAGCAACCCAAAACATCGCAGAAGTTATTATCGGTAAACAACGTCATGGACCTACCGGAACAATTCAACTATTCTGGAATGGTGACTATGCCCAATTTGGTAATCTTGCAAAAGAAGAATATCTACCGGAAAGAATAGGTGATTAAGATGAGCACATCTTCCAAATTTTGGCAAACAAAAAAACTCAAAGAATATACCCCTGAAGAATGGGAATCTATATGTACCAATTGCGGAAAGTGTTGTTTGATTAAATTGCAAGATGAAGATTCCGATGATGTATTTTTCACTAAAGTTATTTGTCGCTATCATGATACCAAAACTCACAAATGCACCAAATATCTTGAACGCTGTAAACTTGTTCCGACGTGCCTGAAATTAACACCTCAAAATATTGGTTCTATATCTTGGATTCCCGATACTTGTGCTTATTATATTTTAGCTAACACCGGAACCTTACCTGCTTGGCACCCTTTAGTTTCCGGCAAACCCTTACCCGAAGAATTCAAAGCGCCTAAAGATACTGTTAGTGAACTTCTTGTTACCGATGAAGAATTAGAAGATTATATTATCGAGGAAGAATAAATGACCGATGACTGGCTAGATGAACCATATACTCCTCAATCTCGTTTTGATAACCTTCAAAATATTGAACCGGAGTTTTGGAAAAAGAAAAAACTTGAAGAAATGAATCAAGAAGAATGGGAACTGTTATGTGATGGTTGTGGCAAGTGTTGTCTTAATAAAATAGAGATTCGCTATCAAATAAAATTTACCAATACCGTATGTAGATTTTTCAATTGCAATTCTTGCCTTTGCAACATTTATAATCACCGTTTTGAAAAAGTTCCTGATTGCCGAGATATAACGATAGATGCCATAAGAGAAAAACCTCGTTGGTTACCTAAAACTTGCGCTTATTGGCTACTTGATAATGGCATGGATTTACCTGATTGGCACCCACTAATAACCGGCAAAGCAGAAACCGTTCATCAAGCAAAAATGTCGTTACGCAATCGTAATGTTATTTCAGAATCAGAGGTAAAAGATTATGAAGATCACCTTGTTGACTGGCCAGACCTTTGATTTTGCCAAAACCTTAAATATGAACATTAAAGTTGTTAAATCACCTTTAGCAAAAAAGTTGACTTTGCGCATTGATGAAAAGTCGGATCGTAGCCATG
>JAZNVJ010000015.1:0-2737 GCA_045592765.1 Alphaproteobacteria bacterium
GTTTTTTGTTTAATCTGAGGTAAGATGATTTGAAACCACGATAAAAAGGGGGTTCACTACAAGGCGCAGGCAGACGGAAGTATGCCGATAGCCTCGGCTAGCGCCGCAGAGGCAACTCGAGCATTAAGCGAAGAGTCAATCCCGACTCATCTCTTATTTTAACCTACCCTTGTGGTAGGTTTTTTGTTTAATCTGAGGTAAGATGATTTGAAACCACGATAAAAAGGGGGTTCACTACAAGGCGCAGGCAGACGAAAGTATGCCGATAGCCTCGGCTAGCGCCGCAGAGGCAACTCAAGCTTAGCGCAAAATCAATAGTTCCGACAGCAACTAAATACTCAAAACAAAAACTCTTGCAAATTTCACTCATAGATTATATGTTAAAAAAACAAATTAAATTATTAACTAATCTATATAATTATGGACAGATTACAACAACTGGCTCAAAACATCTTGAGCAAATCAATTAAGCTTCAACCCGGTGAAAAGATTTATCTGGAAGGCATCGGCAATAATACTCGTCCTTTGTTGACAGCATTAATTGCAGAGGCAAGCAAAATGGGAGCAATTCCGTTTTACTTCTTTAACGAAAGTAATTTTACCAACGCAATGCTCAACAACGCATCGGAAGACCAAATCAAAGGTTTTTCTTTTTTTCATGCCGAAATTATGAAACAAATGGATGCCTGGGTAGGAATCCGTAGCTTTGACAACCCTTGTGATGATGGAGATGTTCCAGTAATCGCTCGCAAGTGGTTTAACCAGCATTTTACTTATGGTGTTCAACTCGGCATAAGGGTTCCAAACACTCGGTGGTGCGTGTTACGTTATCCTACCAATGTTATGGCATTTAGTGCCGGTCTTTCAACCAAAGAGTTTGAAGAATTTTACTTCAAATCTTGCCTTTTGGATTATAGCTACATGGCTCAAGCTATGCAGCCATTGGTTGACCTACTTAAAAGAACAGACAAAGTGCGCATCATTGCACCACAAACTGATCTGAGTTTTTCCATCAAAGGCATTGGCGCTAAAGCTTGCGCAGGCGCACGAAATCTTCCCGATGGTGAGGTTTTTACCGCACCGGTAAAAGAATCTGTTAATGGCACAATTCGCTTTAACACATCTGATGACCAGAATGGAAAAAGATTCTCCAACATTGTCTTACATTTCAAAGACGGAAGAATCATTGATGCCTCACATGATGGTAGCAAAACTGATTTAACCGAAGTGCTTGATACTGATGAAGGTTCTCGCTATCTTGGTGAGTTTGCTCTGGGAGTTAACCCTTTTATCACCAGACCGATGGGAGATGCTCTTTTTGATGAAAAAATCAGCGGATCGCTTCACTTAGCTATCGGCAGTGCTTTGTCTGACACACCTAACGGAAATCATTCCGGTATTCATTGGGATCTGGTACAAATTCAGACTCCAGAATATGGTGGAGGTGAGATTTATTTTGATGACGTCTTAATCCGCAAAGATGGACTTTTCATTATGCCGGAACTTAAATGTCTTAATCCTGAAAATTTAAGTAAAGACTAAAAAACAAAATCCCTCTTCAAACTAATGAAGAGGGATTTTCTTAATGTTTAAACATAAATTTCACAGCTGCATTATGAGGATGCAGAGAACGCATTGCCTCATCAAGTTCAGCCAAAGTAAACTTATCTAGCAATTCGCGCATATATTGCGCATCAAAATGCCCGCCCTTCACAGCATAGAACCTGATAAGTTCATCATCACCATAAGCAAACAGTTTCTTGAGCGCATTTGGAATCTTATCCAAATGATGATTTATTGCCACAAGCACTGTCAGCTCAACTTTTTGCTTACGTTCAAAGAGCATATTTACCATAGTTTGACTTTGTTTATCACACAAGCAAGCTATTTCTTCAATTTGCCCTCTGTCGATAATATGACAGATAATAAAAGATGATATATCAGCCTTTGCCAAAGCCTGAATTTCTTCCGTATCACCTCTCAAGATGATTTTATATGCAACATCATCATCCCACCTAAACTTATAAGCAGTCAAGAGAAACATTATCTCTTCGTGATTATAACGAGCAACATACTCACTCAATAGCTTACCCGAATAATTTGTCTTGAAATGAACAAATTGCTTGTTCAGCAACTTCATGATTTCATCATGTCTTCCTCTAGCAATGATCTTCCGTTGCGCATTTTCCGAAAAGAAAAAATCGCCATCAAGCAAGAAATCAATATTTTCCTGGCTTCCTTGCTCAATAATTTTTTCTACAACAAGCCCTAAAACAAAAATTTCAAGCGGTTTATTAGCGAGAATATATAGCAATTGCTCTATACCCATCTTTTTAATAGAATCTTCAGTTAAATTAACTTTTTTGATCCACCATTTCCAAAAGAAGAAATGGATTTTATTTAAAATCTTTTTCATAATAGTAATATTTAATTAATAATTTCGTCAATTGAGTCAAGTTTAACAAAAACTATTTTTTAGTCAATCTTAAATAGCGATTCCCGTTGCATCAATTAGCACATATAAGCCTTAAAATTTTTTGTCTAATAATAATTTTTTATTGCAGATTCTTGTATTTATGCTATAATAAAGATGCCAAAATATTATCTTTGTATAAAATTAGTCAATTATTAGGAACTAAGCTTTTTCATATTTCTATATGATAGCGTTCATATAGTTTTGAAAATTGATTTATTTATATGAGATATTGACCGGCCATCTCAATAACGTTTGAGGTGT
>JAZNVJ010000016.1:0-5724 GCA_045592765.1 Alphaproteobacteria bacterium
TCCAAAGTTACTTCTTTAGGCTCCATTCTGGTCAGATTAGCATATTCTACAACATCAGCCGCCAAAGCATTTTGTATTTCAGACAACTTTGTTATTTGCAAATTCTGATTTTTCAGATAATCATTGTCAGCATCACTAAGCGAACCATTTTTACGCTCTTTTGCCATCAAATTAGCAACAACTGTCAATTCTGAATTCTGTAAACGTTTAATATTTCTATCGTTTTTAAGTGCAAACCATGCATTTTGGTGATTTCTAATAGCTATCCCTGTCAAATGTTGTGCTGCAACTTCATAAAAATAGTTACCTCTAAATACCGGATTATCACTCATATTAATTGTTGTATATATTATCGCAAAATCTAACAATCGTGCAGCCTGCACTAACTTATTCTCGTCACTGATTTTGCTTTTTAACAACTCTTGCACCAACATTTTAGGATTATCATTTGTTGTAGCATAAACTTTTTTTTGCAAATTTGTTGCTGCTAAATCAACATTATATTTAACTCCTCTGGCTATTGAATCATAAACATTTTGTTTGCCTTTAACTGTTTCAGGATTCGCATCAAACACCAATTTGGGCATTTCACCTTGCAGATTTTCTCGTTTATCCGCAGCACAAGATACCACAAAAAACAATGCCAAAAGCGCAGGAATCAAACATATTTTTTTATTCATCATTGCCTCACTATCCTATGTAACAAAGTGTAACAAGAATTTAAAAGCTTTTTACCAAATTAATTGATATATGTAAATCAAAATAAATTTATTGAACTAATTAGGGGTAAAAATATGTCTGATAATATAAAAGTCGCAGTTATTGGCGCTGGAATGATGGGAAAAAACCATCTTAAAACTTATAAAAGCCTACAAGGCGTTGAGCTAGTTGGTGTATATGACATCTTTCCTGAGGCTTGCAAAGCTGCCGCTGAAACTTTTGGAATTAAAGCTTTCTCTTCGCTGGAAGAAGTTGCTGCTAACGTTGATGCCGTCAGCGTTGTTACTACTTCTGTAACCCATGCCGAGGTTGGCGAATTTTTCTTAAATAAGGGCATCCATTGCTTAATGGAAAAACCCCTAGCCACAACCGAAGAACAATGCCAACGATTAATTAGTGCCGCTAAAAAGAACAATGTTACTCTTCTTGTCGGTCACATTGAGCAATTTAATCCTGCTGTTGAACAAATGCACAAACTTTTAGCAGATTCTTCTAAAATTTGCTCTTTAACTGCCAATCGTATGTCCGCAGCCAGTGGTAGAATTACTGATGTTGACGTTGCTATGGATTTGATGATCCACGATGTTGAAGTGATTCTTTCTTTAGTAAAATCTGCGGTTGTTGATGTACAAGCTACTGCAGTAAAGAATAAATTCAGCCCGCTTGGCAAAGATTATATTACTGCTTTATTACAATTTGAAAATGGCAGCACCGCAAATATCACAGCCAGTCGCATAACTCAATCACGTGTTCGTACCTTAACCGTTACCACGGATACAAATTACATTGATATGGACTTCATCAATCAAAGCATTAGCGTAAACTCTCAAGGACGTATGCCTTTTGTACAACAAGACAATATTCCGGATTGGATGCGTTATGGCTTAAAAGGGTGCTCTGAACAATTATTTATTCCTAGCAGTCAACCCTTACAATCTGAACTTTCTCACTTTTTGAATTGTGTTCGTGGTAAAGAAACTCCACGTATTAGCGGAGAAAATGCACTTGAAGCATTAAGAATCATTTGGAAAATAGAAAACAAGCTCGGATTCTTAACCCAAGACAATAATCCGGCAATAAGTGTTGCTGCAGAATAAAACTTTTCTTGCCAAACCATAAATTAAAGGGCATAACTAATTATGCTCTTTAATTTTATACGGAAACGAACGTGCGTTACAAAATTACAATTGAATATGACGGAACAAATACTCTAGGTTGGCAACGACAGCTTGATGGACCTAGCATTCAAGAGTATCTTGAAATTGCAATCAGCCAACTAAATCCAAATAAACAAGCAATTATCGTCCAAGGTGCCGGACGCACCGATTGCGGAGTTCATGCTTTGGCGCAAGTTGCTCATTTTGATATTGATAGAGAAATTGAAGGATGGAGATTACGTGATGCCATAAACTTTCATCTCCGCACTCAAAACGCTCCGGTTGTAGTTTTAGAAGCTATCTCTGTTCCAGAAACTTTCAATGCTCGTTTTTCCGCTCAAGGACGTGGTTATATTTATCGAATTCTAAATCGCAGATCACCGTCCGCATTAGATAATAATCGGGTTTGGTGGGTTCCGGTAAACTTAGATATAGAAAAAATGCGACAAGGAGCTTCTTATCTTTTAGGGTATCATGATTTTAGTTCTTTTCGAGCAGCCGCATGCCAAGCAAAATCACCTCTAAAAACTTTAGATAAATTGGAAATAAACAAACAAGACGAAGAAATCGTTTTTAATGTTGAAGCAAAATCATTTTTACATCACCAAGTTCGTAATATGGTTGGTACTCTAAAACTGGTTGGAGAAGGAAGCATAGCCCCTGAAACCGTTAAAGACATTTTAGCGGCCAAAGATCGCAAAGCTGCCGGTCCTACAGCTCCTGCTTGTGGTTTATACTTAAGCAAAGTATGGTATTAATCAACACTCGTTTCTAATACTCTTACCGCAACATCATAGTCAAATCCGGCTCGAACTAAAATTGCCAAGTCTTTAGTTCGCCTTTCTTTACGTAGTTCTTCACTTTGACTATATGGTCCGATTCTTTTTTTTCTGGCAAGTTTTAACGCCGATTCAAAAGGATTAAAATTTTGCTCTGCAATAAGCCTTTCTGCCAAATTCTCATCGATTCCCTTTTCTTTAAGCTTTCCCCAAATATAACGAGGAGATTTTCCGACAGCCATATAGCTTTTTATTTTCATTTCAGCATATCTGCTATCATTCAAGTATCCTAAACGCTGAAAATCTTCTAATAATTGTTCTATCCACTCATAAGCCTCAATTTTATTAAATTCAGGCACTTGATAAGCATAATCATTAACTCGTCTACGCAATACATTACGCAAATTAACAACTGAGGTTTCAAACCTTTTCAAGTAATACAGACCTATATTTTTAATCCTTTGCGGAGTCATTTTTCGCAAGATTCTAGATTTTTTTGGTATTTCACTAACTTCTATCACTTGAAAATTCCTTAATTTTGGATTATACAATCTTTAACTAAACATATAAGGAACATACCTCATGTCTGATTTAAAGCCAATAGAATTTGATAATTGTGTATCTTTTTTAATTGAAAATGGTGTTTATCAAGGTCGTTTAATTCGCCTTAACCACGTTGTAAACACCATACTTGGTAAACATTGTTACCCTAAACCAGTTGCTGCTGTTGTTGCTGAATGCACCGTTTTGGGTGCTATTCTTGCCAGCCAGCTCAAATACAATGGACTATTTACTTTGCAAATTCAAAGTAACGGTGTAATTAATTTGGTTGTTGTTGATATTACTTCAGATGGAAAAATAAGAGCTTGCGCTCGCTATGATGAAGAACGCCTTAAAAAATCTCAAGAACTACGCAAAACCACCGGTAAGATTGAAGCTGCTCCGCACCTTCTTGGGGGTGGTCATCTTGCTTTCACCGTAGATCAAGGTGAAAATACCGAACTTTATCAAGGAATTGTTGACTTACAAGGAAAAAACTTAACGGAATGTGCTCTTCGTTATTTTAAACAATCCGAACAAATTGATACCGATTTAAAACTATTCCTTCACACTCCGGAAGGTGAAAGCACATCTTGGTTAGCCGGAGGAATTATGCTACAAAAAATGCCGGCAATAAGCACTGATATTCCTGAAGAAGAACTTGCAGAAATATGGAACGAAGCTAAAATTTTTATGCAAAGTCTTAATGAAAATGAGATTTTTGATGCAGAACTAAGCTCTGAAGATATTCTTAATCGCTTATTTCATAGCAACAAATTACAAATTTCCAATTTACGTAATTATCAGTTTGGTTGTCGCTGCTCAAAAAACAAACTATTAAGCACTTTACAAACCTTTTCTTCTGAAGATATTGAGAGTATGATTGAAGAAAATCAAATTACTGCCACCTGTAATTTTTGCAATGAAAAGTATGTCTTCACCCCCGGAGAGGTACGCAAACAATAGTTTAACCAGTTTTTAATTAATATTTTATATATTAAAAGAAGCTCTAATTAAGGGGCTTCTTTGTTTTATACCAAAAAACGGATTAAACCTATGATTTGTATAAAAAAAATTATCTCCGCAGCAGCTTTAGGACTAATGGTTTCCGGCTGTTCAACATGGTTTCCGGCATCATCACCGGATGAAATAGCCACTTATAGTGAACCTCGTTACAATACAGAAGAACCAATTCAACTACGAGTAAGTCAAATAAAAATTCTTTCTGAATTTACTCCATCTTTTACTCGTCCGCATGTTGAACATTTATTTCCGGTATCCATTGAAAAAACCGCCAAACTTTGGGCTCAAGATCGCTTAAAAGCCGCTGATTTTTCTTCCGGCAAAACTGCAGAAGTAATTATCAAAAATGCCAGTGTTACAGAAACTCTGGAAGAATCTGAAAATAAAATTTTTAATGATGACAGAGTACGCTACAAAGCATCATTAGTTATAACCGTAAAAATTACTGACCCTGATAATATGTCACAAGCATCCACCAACGTAGATGCATGGCGAGAATTGATTATCCCTGCCAACACTGATATTGCTGAAAAAGAGCAATATTGGAGTGGCATGGTTACCAAACTCTTTGATGAATTCAATCAAAAAATGTCAGCTAATATTTATGAATACTTAAATATGTATGTAATTAACAAACCAATCACACCTACTTATTATTAGTGAATGGTGTGTTCCCTATTATATCCGGATGCAGACAGATTAAAGGTCGGTATCCGGATTTCTTTTATTTGACTCTGCCCTTCAGTTAAAACCTTACAGCATCCATAGAATACTGCATTAGGAGCATTTAAAGGTGCTTCCGCTGTAAATTCAAAATATTCTCCTGGTTCCAACTCCGGTAATTCACCTTTAAATCCGACACTACTGTCATTATAGCTATTACCATTTTCATCAGTAATATTCCAATCTTTACCTACCAACTGAATTTTAGTGTCAGTATTATTTTCGATACACAGATAATACCCCCACATAAACTTAGCAGAAACCTGCTCGTCAACCAATACCGGACAAGCCGAAACCGTAATTCCGTCAGTACTACTAACCAAATATTCTGCTTCTTGCATAAATTTGCCTTCATAAAAAAGTTAACGAACAATTAACTTTTTAAATAAGGCTTTTTTGATTCGCAAGCTGAGTCTTTTTTATCCCCAAGCTTATACCCAATTTTTTTATCCATTCAAAAATCTTGACATTATTTTTTATTTATGCAAAATTCAATCAACTGATTGAATTTGGAGTTTTAGATTATGGAATTAATGGAAGGATTGCTAACCAGACGTTCGGTTAGACAATATCAAAACAAACCTATAGATAAAGAAACAATAAGACGCATTATTAAAGCGGCACAACATTCTCCCACCGCACACAATCGCCAACCTTGGGAATTTTTGGTTATTGAAGATAGAGAATTTATGGCAGAGCTTCGCCATATTCAGCGTTGGAGCTCTTTTGCCAAAGATGCCGCTTGTGTGATTATTGAAGTCGGAGGCCAAGCGGTCTTAGGA
>JAZNVJ010000017.1:0-8349 GCA_045592765.1 Alphaproteobacteria bacterium
CGGAATAATATAAGATGATATTTCGCTATTCCAATTGTTTGTCGGTTTTGGATTTAGGGATTTGATATCCGATATCATATCAGATAAATCTTCTGGTGAACACTGACAGATTTGTTGTAATTTTTTAATTTTTCCTTCTGCTAAAAGGGAGAGGTTGTCTAAAAGTTTAGCGATTATGGGATCGTATCTGTTTATATCTTTAAGTTGTATGCTTAAGCATTCTGCCAGATTTTCTGCAAATATTCCTGATGGTTCAAATTCTTTTAAGCGGTTTAAAATATTGGAGATTATTGAGTGCGAACATTTTAGTTTTTTAGCAATTTCATCAATGTTTCCTCGGAAATATCCGGCAGCATCAAGGTGTTCACATAGACTTTTTGCTATAATGCGCTCTGTCGGAGAGGAAAAATTAATAAGAATTTGCTCATCAAGAAAAGCATAAAGAGATTTTTCTTGAGAAAGTTTTTGTTCAAAATAATCATAATCAGGGTCTAGAGTATGTAAATCTTTAGATTTGTTATATGAGGACCAATCGTATGAATTATCTGTTTCATAGCTCTCCCGATCACTGCCAAAATCATCATCAAAACTTGTTTCGTAATTAATGTCAGGTAAAAATTCTTCTTCTGTTGAAGGGGAAGCTTCCGATGTATCAATTGTGCGAACATCTTCATAATGTTGGTCGTTTAAGATATCATCTTCTTTTTCAAGGAGAGGATTGTGTTCAAGTTCTTGTTCTATTAATTCGTTTAGTTCAATATTGTTTAATTGCAAAATATTTATGGCCTGTCGAAGCTCAGGGGTCATTAACAGAGATTGGCTCTGTTTTATTTCCAACCGAGGAGTAACTGCCATATCGTTAATCTTTACATAGAAAAATTATCGCCCAGATATACTTTACGAACTTCTTTGCTGGCAACAATTTCCTCAGGAGAGCCTTCCATAAGAACAGTGCCGCCATGGAGAATATAAGCACGATCAGTAATATCCAGGGTTTCTCTAACATTGTGGTCGGTGATAAGAACTCCAAGACCACGATGCTTGAGTTGAGAGACAAGATTGCGGATTTCTCCTACCGCTATAGGGTCAATTCCGGCAAGGGGTTCATCCAGCAAAATATAATGAGGTTGACTAGCTAAGGCTCGAGCTATCTCAAGACGTCTGCGTTCTCCTCCTGATAGGGCGATAGCTGGAGATTTACGTAAATGTGCAATAGAGAATTCATTTAAGAGTTCTTCAAGCATATTTTCTCTTTTACTCTCATCTTCAATAACAATTTCTAAAATAGCTTTGATATTATCTTCTACTGATAAAGAGCGAAAAATAGAGGCTTCTTGAGGCAAATAACCAATTCCTAAGCGAGCTCGGCGATACATTGGTAAGTTGGTTATGTCTTGTCCGTCAATATGGACGTCACCATAATCAGGAGTTATTAATCCTGTTACACAATAGAAACAAGTAGTTTTACCTGCTCCGTTAGGACCTAAAAGTCCAACAGCTTCTCCTCGACGAACGTTTAGAGACACATTTCGTAAAACTGGACGATTTTTATATTTCTTGCCGATATTGAAAACTTCTAATCTTGATTCTGGGTTATACGTATTGTTCATGTTTTATTTCTTTTCTTTAAATATGCCTGTTACTCGGCTGTTAGGAGTAGTGGAAAGTAATTTGCTAATGCCAGTATTTAAGTTGGTTTCTGCTTTATCGCCTTTAAGTACATTTCCATTTTGATTTATAATAACATTATTAAATAGCTTAACTAATCCCTCTTGAGGCAAATATGTACCCTTTTCTGCGGTTACTTCTGCATCTGAGGTTATTATTTTGATGTTACCCAAAATATCTACTTTATTTAATGTTAAGTTTTCAGATTTATTATCTGATTTGCTAAAATAAGCAATCATTTTGTCAGAAAATAAATTATTTTTTTTGCTATCTGTGGCATGGACAGAGCCTGTAGCAATAGCTTTTTGTTCGCTAGGGTAATAAGTTATTTTGTCTTTGGCACTAATTGTTTCGGTTAAAGTCTTTATCGTGGCTGGATTTCCGGTTAAGATGGCGATATCTTGTTGTAGATTATAATCTAAATTATTTCCTAAAGCATCGGCTTTAGGAGAGTGCATTTTTACTTCACCATTGGCTATAACTCGTTTTATTTTGTTTTTGCTATCTTTGTTTTTAGGATGGTAATATCCCGTTAAGGTGTTCGCTTCAATTTTTAGTTTGCCTTTGGTTGCAACAGCGTTGCCTATGGCCACAACTTTCATTTCTTTTTGATGCCATTCAACTTTGTCATTGGCAGTAATATTTATATCATCAGCAAAGGAATTGATGCTATAAACGCTTAGTAACAATACAAATAAAACTATTTTCATTTCCGGATGCTTTCTTCATTGATGTTAATGTTAGTGTGTCCGTTAAATATTAAAATATGATCTTTTGCCAAAAATTCAAAGCCTTCCGATTTTATGTTTCCCATAAAACCATTGCCAATAACTTGTTTTGCTCCATATCCTTTTGAGGTGTTGAAATCAAAAAAGGCGGAAGATGTAGAGAGAGACATTCCTTCGCTGTAAAAAATCTCAATGTTTTGTTGTAGTTCCAAAAGATTAGTGTTTTGGTTAAATAATCCGATAGGGGCTTTTATGTTTACCCAACGTTCATCATCTAAAGGAATAATTCCCTCCGGTTTTGAAAGTTTTATAAGTTTTGAACCGGGAGAGGTTTCATCAATGTTACTGGCAACAAAATTGTTGACTTTATTGTCTTTATCCGTGATGTAAAAAACGGTATTTTCGACATGAAGTTTTTCTAATTCTCCCTTTTTGGGGAGAGTTATGTTTAATTCAAATTCACTACTATCTTTTTTTATTGAGGGGTAAATTAAAATAATACCAATTAATACAGCAGCAACACTCGGCAAAATAAGTTTAGCTCGTTTTACTTTGCACGAGTGTTTATCTGTAGAAGAATTTAATGGTGATGTTTTTTGTTTCGCATCAGCATTAAAATAATTGTCAAGCTGTTTGAGATCAAACACGACTTACATAACTCCAGCACGAAGACAATCGTGAATATGAATTACACCTATAGGTTTTTTGTTTTCATCAACAACAAAGAGTTGGGTAATGCCTTTGCCAGTATTATTCATTTTATTTAAGGCTTCTGCTGCTAATACATCCGGAGCAATTGTTGCCGGATTGTAGGTCATAACATCAGTAACTTTTTGAGTTAGGATATTAGAGGTCATAGCGCGACGTAAATCACCATCGGTTATAATACCGATTAGTTCACCTAATGAGTTGATAATGCCAACACAACCAAGCATTTTAGAGGTCATTAGTAGCATAGCATCTTGCATATTGGCGTTTTCATCAATAGTGGGAATTTCATCACCGATATGCATTAAATCAGAAACTTTTTGTAGCATAGCTCCTAATTTACCACCAGGGTGACGACGATTGAAGTCTAATTTTGAAAAACCTTTGCGCTCCATTAAACATACTGCCAAAACATCACCTAACATTAGTGTTGCAGTAGTTGATGTCGTTGGAGCCATTCCTAAAGGACAAGCTTCTTTGTGATTTGGCAATTTAAGCAAGATATCACCAGCTTTACCCAATGAGCTATCCGGATTTTTAGTCATGGCTATCAAAGGTATTCCATAGCGTTTGCAATAAACAAGAATATCTGATAGTTCTTTTGATTCTCCACCATTAGAAATAGCTAAAACAACATCTTCTTCGGTTAGCATACCAAGGTCGCCATGGCTGGCTTCTGCAGGGTGAACAAAGAAAGAAGGTGTTCCGGTTGAGGCAAACGTAGCCGCAATTTTACTTCCGATGTGTCCTGATTTACCCATACCGGTTACTATAATACGTCCTTTGGCATTTTGCAGTACGTCCAGAGCATCACTTAATGATTTATCAAAACTCTCTTCCATTGCACGAATAGCTTTAATTTCTTCATCAATAGTACGTTTTGCGCAGGCAATATCCTGTTCAATAGTCATAATATAGAATCTCCACATTGTTTAATATAAAGTGGAGCTTAAGATTTTTAATTTAAAAAGCAAGTTTTTTTTGAGCTTTATGCAATTTAGAAAACAGTTGCATTGTGGTGAAATGAGATATATAAAAAAAACACTTTATTATATTTAACTTTAATTATTACTATTATTATGAAAGAACACTGGTATTGGTTTACGTTGCTTATTCCGATTGGAATAATTGTTTTTGTTGCTCTTGATGCTCCAAAGGTAATATCTTATGAGGAAGCCTTATTGGAGTATGACAAAGGGTTGAACAGCTATTTTGTAATTCTTGATGGGCAGAAAGCAGATGTTCCTTGGTTTGAGGAAGAGGTAGAACTGGAAGCGGGGATGAAAGTTTATTGTCTGACTGCTTCGGAAAGTAACATTATTAAAATTCCTAAGGTATACATCAGTCTTACAGATGTTGATCCGGATAAATGGATTAAAGAAATCTATCCTGACGCTGGTGAGGGAAAAGGCGGTGTAATATTTATTTGGATTTTAGCTTTTTTGATAATGGCTATGCTTTTTTCTTTTATACCGGAAAAGATGCATATTATCTATGCAGATAGCGATTAGTGCATTAATTGTAAAAGAGGTTCGGATTGAACCTCTTTTTTTGTTTGTGGACTCAATTAGACTCAAAAGTGTTTTGGTGGCAGATGTGAGAGTGAATCTGTGCTTGTTTGAGCGAGTAAAAGTAAATGAAAGATTAATGCTTTTTGGACTCAAATTTTTGTAAAAAAGTGTTGACTTTGTGTGGTTATGAGTCTATTGTGCCGAGACTCAATTAAAGATGTTGGGCATATTGTGTGTGCCTATATACACGGCTTTGAATGAGTATTTGTGTTAATAATCAATACTTTAAGGAAATTGTGATGCCTACAATTAATCAGTTAATTCGTAAATCACGAACACCAAAAGTGAAGAGAAACAAAGTTCCGGCTTTGAAAGCTTGTCCACAAAAACGTGGTGTTTGTACAAGGGTTTATACTACAACCCCTAAAAAACCAAACTCCGCTTTGCGTAAAGTGGCTCGCGTTCGTCTTACAAACGGCTTTGAAGTAATCAGTTATATCCCTGGTGAAGGTCATAATCTTCAAGAACACTCAGTGGTACTGATTAGAGGCGGCCGTGTAAAAGACTTACCTGGTGTTCGTTATCATATTATTCGTGGTACCTTGGATACTCAGGGTATTTCAAAACGTCGTCAACGTCGTTCTTTATACGGCGCTAAGAGACCGAAATAAGGAGTATTAAAGATGTCACGTCGTCATACTGCTGAAAAAAGAATTGTGCTACCTGATGCTAAATTTGGTGATAAGGTAGTTGCTAAATTCATTAATAATGTGATGGAGCATGGAAAGAAAGCTGTTGCTGAAAAAATCGTATATTCAGCTTTCGATATGATTGCTGCCAAATCTAAACAAGATGCTTTAAAAGTATTTGCTGAAGCTATTGAAAATGTTAAGCCATTGGTTGAAGTTAAGTCTCGCCGTGTTGGTGGTGCTACTTACCAAGTGCCAATGGAAGTTCGTGCTGATCGTCGTCAAGCTCTGGCTATTCGTTGGATCATTGATGCCGCTAAGAAACGTTCTGAAACAACTATGACTGAAAAGCTTGCTAATGAATTATTGGATGCTTTTGCCAATAAGGGTTCTGCCGTTAAGAAACGTGAAGATACTCATAGAATGGCTGAAGCTAATAAAGCTTTCTCTCATTATAAATTTTAATTTTCGCTGAGGAAAATACAATGGCTCGTACACATAAACTTGAAATGTATAGAAACATCGGTATTATGGCTCATATTGATGCTGGTAAGACCACAACAACAGAGCGTATTTTGTACTATACCGGTGTAAACCACAAAGACGGCGAAACTCACGATGGTGCTGCAACTATGGACTGGATGGAGCAAGAGCAAGAGCGTGGTATTACCATTACTTCTGCTGCTACAACCTGTTTTTGGAAAAACCATCGTGTAAACATCATTGACACTCCGGGGCACGTTGACTTTACTGTTGAAGTTGAGCGTTCTTTGCGTGTATTGGATGGTGCTATTACCGTATTTGATTCTGTTGCCGGTGTTGAACCTCAATCAGAAACAGTTTGGAGACAAGCTGATAAATATGGTGTTCCAAGAATTTGTTTCTGTAACAAAATGGACCGAATCGGGGCTAACTTCTATCGCTGCCTGGATATGATTAAAGATCGTCTCGGCGCAAGACCAATGGCTCTGCAGCTTCCTATTGGTGCAGAAGCAGAGTTTCAAGGTGTAGTTGATTTGTTAAATATGAATGCTATCATCTATACTGGGGACACTCCAGATTCTCCGATTGAAATCAAAGAAATTCCTGCTGACTTAAAAGATAAAGCTGAACAATATCGTGCTGAATTGGTTGAAATGGCTGTTGAAGAAGATGAACAAGCTATGGAAGACTATTTGGAAGGTAAAGATGTTTCGGTTGAAACTTTGAAAAAATGTATTCGTAAGGGTACTTTGGCTCAAAGTTTTGTGCCGGTATTCTGCGGAACAGCTTTCAAAAACAAAGGCGTTCAACCTTTGTTGGATGCAGTTATTGATTATCTGCCTTCTCCAGTGGATATTCCTGCTATTAAGGGCTTGAAACCAGGAACAGAAACAGAGATTGAAAGAAAACCTGCAGATAATGAACCTTTGTCAGCTTTGGCATTCAAGATTATGAATGATCCATTCGTTGGTTCTTTGACCTTTACTCGTATTTATTCCGGTACTATGACTGCCGGTTCTTATATCTATAATTCTGTTAAAGATAAAAAAGAACGTGTTGGTCGTATGTTGTTGATGCATTCTAACAAACGTGAAGATTTGAAAGAAGCTCATGCCGGTGATATTGTTGCTTTAGCTGGTTTGAAAGATACCACAACCGGTGATACTTTGTGTGATCAATTCAATCCGATTGTTTTGGAAAACATGGTGTTCCCAGATCCGGTGATTGAATTGGCAGTTGAACCTAAAACTAAAGTTGACGTTGAGAAAATGGGATTGGCTCTTTCTCGTTTGGCTATGGAAGATCCTTCTTTCAAAGTTTCTTCTGATCCGGACAGCGGTCAAACCATTATTCGTGGTATGGGTGAATTGCACTTGGAAATCATCGTTGATCGTTTGAAACGTGAGTTTAAGGTAGAATGTAATGTTGGTGAGCCTCAAGTTGCTTATCGTGAAACTATTACTAAACCTTGTGATATTGAATACACTCACAAAAAACAATCCGGTGGTGCAGGTCAGTTTGCTAAGGTTAAGATTAAATTTGAACCAATTGAGGGTTACTCAGGATTTGAATTTGAAAATACTGTTGTTGGCGGTAACGTACCAAAAGAATACATCCCCGGTGTAGAAAAAGGTTTGCGCAGTGCTATGGATGCCGGTGTTATTGCCGGATATCCGGTAACCGGTGTTAAATGTAACCTTTATGATGGTGCTTACCACGAAGTTGACTCTAATGTTATGTGTTTTGAAATTGCTGCTCGCGCTGCTTTCCGTGAAGGTATGCGTCAGGCAAATCCGAAACTTTTAGAGCCAATTATGAAGGTTGAGGTTGTTACTCCTGAAGAATATATGGGAGATATCATTGGCGATCTTAACTCTCGTCGTGGTTTGGTAAATGGTATGGATCAGCGTGCAAACGCTCGTGTAATTGATGCTCAAGTACCTTTGGCAAATATGTTCGGTTATGTAAATACCTTACGTTCATTGTCTCAAGGTCGTGCTCAGTTTACAATGGAATTCCACCATTATGCTGAAGTACCGAAGGATGTGGCTGAGAAAGTGAAAGCCAAAAATGCATAATTTACATTTTTAAGGAAAAGCTAAAGCGGTTTTGAGTGGTTGATGAAAATTTATGTGCTTTTGTGTAGATTAAAATTTTCATCGCCACTGGAAACCACTCTGTATTTCTTCTTAAAAATAAAAACTTAATATTAATTTTATAACAAAACTAAATTTTATTGGAGAATAAAATGGCAAAAGAGAAGTTTGAGCGCACAAAGCCTCACTGTAACATTGGCACCATCGGTCACGTAGACCATGGTAAAACAACCTTGACAGCAGCAATCACCAAGACATTGGCTGAACAAGGCGGAGCAACATTTACTGCATATGATCAAATTGATAAAGCACCTGAAGAGAAAGCACGTGGTATTACGATTTCTACCTCACACGTAGAATATGAGACAGCTAATCGTCACTATGCACACGTAGACTGTCCGGGACACGCTGACTATGTAAAGAACATGATTACCGGTGCAGCACAAATGGATGGAGCAATTTTGGT
>JAZNVJ010000018.1:0-3580 GCA_045592765.1 Alphaproteobacteria bacterium
TTGAATACGGATTATCATTGAACCGTCAAAATAATTTTTTTTGTTAGAACCTAAATCTTCCGTAAATAAATTATTGGTATCTTCAGGGTTGGAAAAAAATATTTCACTTTTTATATTTTGGCATTTATCCATATATTCTAAAACATTGGGAAGATATTTAGAGCTGAGAGTTACACGATACATATCATTTAACATTTCGTGCGGACGAGGTAAATTTTGTAATCTTTCGGCATAAGCTTCACGATCTTCATTATTCCATGCCCAATCGGTTAATTTTTCTACTTCTTTATGGCAAATCTTATCATATTTTCCGCTTAATTTTTGAATGGCTCGTTCTATGCTTTTTGGGGTGGATATGTATGCAAACACAGGATTGTTTTTGTCATCAGTAAATTCCATACAAAAGCTTAAAAGAGGCGATATTATACCTTCACCATAATTAATCGGATTACCTCGATTATCTTTTTTAATTTCATCATTATGAGGGTCATAACTATATATGCCAATAGGCTCTTTATTTAAAACTTTTTCTATAAAATTACAAATAGCATATATTTTCTGCGGACTATTGCGGATGGCATCAAGTAAATAATCTTTATCATAATCATCAATACGCTTGTCTTCGTAAGCTTGCGTTATTTCTTGTTTTTTGGATTCTTCAAGCTTTTCAATTAATGCTTTTTTTTCCTCCTCTGAGAGGTATATGTATTCATCAGGGGTTATGGTTGGAGCTTTTTGCATATCAATTATTTAATCTTTTAGTTAATCACACATTGATTATTATGCCATAGAATAGGGGTGAATGCAATTGTTATTTGGATAATTAGACGAAAAAAAATCCCCCAAGTGATTTTGGATATCTCGGGGGGGTAAAAGGTTAAACTTTATTTAATTGAGTGAGCAAATACTAAGCCACTCTTTATGTCGGTTTCTTTGATTTTACCGACGTGGAAAGCTCCTGTATCAAGATTCTGTTCCACAATTTTCCTATCGGCATGCAATAAAAACTTTTCGCCTTCATTGTTTGTTGCCCAGGTTGTCCATTCTATCATTCTTCCACATCCAATCTCTTTGAGTTGGGCATAGGTGTTTGACACATTTTCTTCCTTGAAATTTTCGGGAAGATTTCTTTTTATTGCTGCAAGGACACGTGCAGCAAGTTCTTTCTGGGTTTCTTTAGCCATATTTAAATGGTTTAGGTGGTTTTGGTTCGTTCTGGTGCAGTACAAAAGCACACATATTCAAAGTGAAGGAACCTCTACCTAGTTTATAATAATATATTAAAAAGAATATGCATTTATGAATATAGACAAAAAAACTGCAAATTTCAAGTATGTTTTTAAAACTTTTTTTAATTTTATTCGTTATTATATGTATCAAGTGTATTTTATGAGGATGTAAAATGAGCAAAAATCTAAAAATTTCAATGCTTTTAGCTAGTGTGGCGATTGGTGCGATGATTGGTTTGTCAGCTTGCAAAGAAAATAGAGCTGAATATGTTACTAAACGAATCGCACAAGGTGAGATTGTTCAAAAGATTACCGCTTCGGGAATTATTAATCCGATTTCTACGGTTAATATCGGAACTCAAGTATCCGGAACAATAGCTGAGATTTTTGTTGATTATAATACACCGGTAGAGCAGGGGCAACTTTTAGCGCAGATTGATCCGTCATTATTTGAGGCAACGGTAGCTCAGCGTAAGGCATCGCTTGATATTGCCAAGGCCGAGGTTGCAGTGGTGGAAAATGATATTGTATATTATCAAAAGCATCTAAACCGTATAAAAAAACTCAACAAATCTCAATATTCTACCGATAAGGAGCTTGAAACCGCACAAAGAGATTATGATAATGCGGTAGTGCAAAAGAAACTTAAAGAAGCACAAGTACTGCAAGCAGAAGCGGCATTATCTCAGGCCGAAATAGATTTGCGCTATACTAAAATTATCTCACCGGTAGATGGAATTGTGGTTTCTAAGGAGGTGGAAGTAGGGCAGACGGTAGCCGCAAGTTTTCAGACACCGACTTTGTTTAATGTGGCAGAAGATTTGACCAAAATGCAAATAGAAGCATCGGTGGTTGAGGCTGATATTGCTAAGGTTAAAGAAGGGCAGACGGTGGAATTTAGTGTAGATAGTTTTCCTGATGAGGTGTTTTATGGTATTGTGACTCAAGTACGCAATAATCCGATAACAACTTCTAATGTAGTTACCTATGAAGTAATTATTGAAGTTGATAATAAAGATTTGCGTATCAAACCGGGGATGACTGCTAATGTTGAGATTATAACCGCTCAAAAAGACGGAGTTTTGCTCGTTCCAAACAAGGCTTTGCGTTTTTATGTTACTGATGAAAATGGTGAAAGTAAACGCTATAAAGACAAAGGTTTGTGGGTTTTGAAAAACGGCAAGCCGGAACGTTTGGTTATTACTACCGGTGTTGCTGACGATGATTTTACCGAAGTTGGCGGAGAAAATATCAAACTTGGTGATGAGGTAATTATTGAGAAAAAAGCTGAGGGCGAACAAGCTCGTCAGATGAGAATGAGGATGCCGCGCTAATGCCACTTATTAAGCTTGAAAACATAACCAAGTCTTATCCGCTCGGAGATATGCAATTGCAAATCTTGAAAGGTATATCTTTGCAAATAGAACAAGGGGAATTTGTGGCAATTATGGGGCCGTCCGGTTCGGGTAAATCTACGCTGATGAATATTTTGGGATGTTTGGATAAACCGACATCTGGAAGATATTATTTGGACGGACAACAAGTGGAAAATTTATCGGCAGATGAACTGGCTACAATCCGTAATCAAAAAATAGGTTTTGTATTTCAAGGTTTTAATTTGCTATCTCGAACAACAGCTCTTGAGAATGTAGAACTTCCGATGATTTATTCTAATGTTAGTGTTAATGAACGCAAAAAACGTGCGGAAAAAGCATTGCAAAAAGTTGGTTTGAGTGAGCGTATGGATCATCAGCCTAACCAACTATCTGGTGGTCAACAACAACGTGTGGCAATTGCCAGAGCAATTGTGAATGAAGCGCCGATTATTTTTGCCGATGAGCCTACCGGAAATCTGGATACTAAAATGAGTGTGGAAATTATGGAGCTTTTTACGAAGCTTAATCAAGACTTAAAAAGAACCATAATTTTGGTAACTCACGAAGAAGATATTGCTCGCTATGCAAATAGAATAATTAAAATTGTTGATGGTGAAATTCATTCTGATAAGAGGTTAAAAAAATGAGCGATATCAGAACAATTTTCAGTATTGCAATCAGGGCCATAAAAGCCAACAAAATGCGTTCGGTTTTGACCAGTTTGGGTATTATTATCGGAGTTGCTGCGGTGATAATTATGCTTGCTATCGGTAATGGTGCGCAAATATCTTTGCAAAATGAGATGAAAACCATGGGGACAAATTTGATTATTGTACGTTCGGGGGTGGCAACATCCAGCGGTGCAAGAGGAGGACACGGATCTCGTCCGACAATGAAGGCAGCAGACGGAGATGCAATTCAGGAAAAAATAGCTAAAATCAGGTTGGCGGCACCGGTATTGGAAGAAACCGCACA
>JAZNVJ010000019.1:0-2638 GCA_045592765.1 Alphaproteobacteria bacterium
GCTTTTGTTAGCTTGTGAGCAAGTGGTAACGACGCGAAACAAGAGTTACAAAGGCGGTGACCGAAGCGAGTTAGTGAGGCGAAGGCGAACTTACGAGCAAGAACGCCTCTCTGTCGGCACCAGTTTTCCAAGGGTTTCAGAGTTTTCTGAAATCCTTATTTTTTTGGTGCTACACAGGTGCTACATTTTTAAATCAGATCTTTGTGTTTAAATATAATTGCTAAGATTTTACAAAAATGTATGAAGCAAAATAATTGTTATTTGTTTGCATTTTTTAAATAAATTTAAATTTTATATGTTACAATTCTCTTTAGTATGAGGATAAAAGAATGTTATTGCACTTATTAATTAATACTTTGATTGTCGGGTCTGGCTATGGTTTGGTTGCCATGGCTTTTCGTCTGATGTATTCTGTTTCTCCATTTTTTAATATGACACTCGGAGCAATAGCCGCTTTGGGAGCTTATACAGCCTATTGGTTGCTAAACCTTGGCGCACCATTGCCGGTAGCAGTGATTGTTGCACTGTTGATGAGTGCTTTATTTTCAAGCTTTCTAGAGGTTTGCATTTATACGCCGATGCGCAATCACGGGGCTTCGTCAATGATTTTGATGGTTGCATCTTTGGGTGTTTATACGATTTTTGAATCGGTTATTCACTTGATTTTTGGTCCTCAATATCAAACATTGGGCAACATTAATGAAGCAATCAATGTCAATTTAGGCTTTACAAATATCCCATTAGTGCAGTTTTTAACCATTATTGCTAATATTATGGTGTTTGTTTTCTTAAACTACTTTTTGCATCATACCTTTATCGGAAAGCAAATCAGAGCGGTTAATGATAGTTCGACTTTAGCTAACATTATTGGTATGAAAAACAATCAGATAATATTGTTAGTATCGGTTTTGACCGGTTTAATTCTTGGTTTGGACGGTGTTTTGGTCGGATATGATACCGGAATGGAGCCGACTATGGGCTTTAATTTGTTGTTTAAGGGTATGATTGGTGCGATTATCGGTGGACTTGCCAACTTACGAGGTGCTTTCTTGGGCGCGCTTTTCTTAGCTTTGGCTGAAAATATAGGTGTTTTACTATTTGCATCAGAGTGGCGTGATTTGATTGCTTTTGTGATATTTATAACATTTTTATCACTCCGCCCGAAAGGAATTTTTCAAAAGAAAGGGAATAAGTAACAATTTCCCTCTCTTAATTTTAAGAGAGGGTTAGGGTGAGTTCAATAAGATATGAAACGAAATTTTATATTGGAGAAAGCAAAAGAACTAAGAAAGAATCAAACCGAGGCGGAAAAGATATTGTGGCGGAAACTACAAAATAGAAACTTAGGGTATAAATTTGTTCGTCAATATATTTTTGATAATAAATTTATTTTAGATTTTTATTGTGCTGAAAAAAAGTTAGCCATAGAATTAGACGGCGGTCAACATAATGAAAACACAAAGGATAAGGAAAGAGATTTATATTTAGAAGGTAGAGGTTGTAAAATACTACGTTTTTGGAATAACGAATTTATTAGCAATGTTGAAGGATGTTTGACAATTATTCTTAAATATTTGGAAAAATAATAAGTTAAACTCATCTGGATTTTTAAGCAATTAAAATTGCAAAAAATCCTGTCTTCCCTTAAAATTAAGGGAAGAATTAAAAAGAAAGGAACGGATATGAAAAAGATAATTTTGAGTTTGTGTGTGGTTTTAGGGTTAACCGCCTGCGGGGAAAAGGCAGAAACTCCCAAAGAAAATACAAAACCAGTGGTGAAAATAGGAGTTCTTTATCCAATGAGCGGAAATGCTGCTTTTTTCGGTGATGGTGCAAAAAAAGCAACTGCTTTATTTTTCAAACACTTTAATGAAAAAGATGCAAAATTCAAATACGAAATATTATGGGAAGACACCCAAGCAAATCCGGCTAAAGCAGTTTTAGCTGTGAGAAAACTTATAGATTATGATAAGGCTGATGTTATATTAGATGCCTTTTCAAGCGTAGGAAATGCTATTTCACCAATTACAAACGAGAAAAAAACGCCTCATTTGACATTTGCGCAAGACCGTTCTATTTCCAACGGATTTTATAACTATCGTGTTGTTACATCAACAAAAAAGACAGGACAAAAGATGATTGAAGCCCTAAAGGCTAGAAATCTACACAATATTGTAGGTGTAGTAGAAAACACCGCCGGAACCTTGTCTTTGTATAATGGTTTTTCCGTATCAGCAAGAAGAGATGCTAATATCAATATATTAGATACAGTAGAGGTTAATCCGGGAGAAAAAGATTTTAATTTAATATTGCAAAAGATTAATAATATGACCCCTGATGCTGTGGTTATCTCTTTGCAATCTCCCGAAGTTGATATTTTTATGAAACAAGCAAAACAAAATAATTTTGATAAACCCATTGTAGGTATACAATCTTTTTCGTTCTTAAAAGACAAGAGCTTGGCTGAAGGATTGTGGTATATTGACGTTGCTTTTGCAGATAAAAAATTCTTAGATGACTATAAAAACGAATTTGGTGAAGATATTACAAATTTTGCTGAAAACTTTTATACATTATTACAAGTGGTCGTAAATAATTATGAAACTTTTGTATCAGAAAATAAACCAAGTGCTGAAGA
>JAZNVJ010000020.1:0-7114 GCA_045592765.1 Alphaproteobacteria bacterium
TAATAAAATTGATGAGAATTTTTATGATAGCATAAAAAAAGATTTGTGTTCGGTGTTTTGAGTTGTTTTATTAAACTCCGACTTGGTGAGAGCCGGAGTCTTATCATATTGTTTTTATAAAATAACTATGTAAATGGGAATAATCGCAATATCGGGTTGCAAAAGTTTTTTCTTGTGGCAAAATATTGGTCGGAGAAAAAATATGCAAGATAACTATCAATTACATTGCGGTGACAGTTTTGAAATTCTCAAAAGTTTTGCGGATGAAACTTTTGATATGATATTTGTTGACCCGCCTTATCTTATCTCTAATGTGGGAACAAGTTGCCAAAACGGCAAATTGGTTTCTATCAATAAAGGAGGATGGGATGCTGATGGAGGTATTGATGCTAATTTTGAATTTCATAAACGTTGGCTAGCCGAATGTAAGCGCTTACTCAAGCCTAATGGCACAATCTGGGTTTCCGGCACTTATCACAGTCTTTATCCTTGCGGGTTTGCCATGATGCAGCTGAAATATCATATTTTGAATGATATTATTTGGTTTAAGCCTAACGCCAGCCCTAATTTGTCCTGCAAATATTTTACCGCCAGTCATGAGAGTTTGATTTGGGCTCGCAAAAATAAAAAGGCCAAACATTATTTTAATTATCAGGCGATGAAAGAGGGCGATTTTCCCAAAGATATGATAAAAAAACCTCATTGCCAAATGCGGAGCGTATGGTCAATCTTTGTTACCCCGCCCGAGGAGAAAAAATTTGGTCGTCATCCGACCCAAAAGCCACTCGGCTTGTTGGAACGTATTGTTAAGGCTTCAACAGAGGATAATGCCGTTATTTTAGATCCGTTTATGGGCAGTGGCACAACCGGTGTGGCAGCTTTGAAACATGGGCGCAAATTCATTGGTATTGATAACAATCCCGAATATGTAAAAATCGCTCAAGCACGCCTAAATGATGCTTTAAATAATCGCCCCTTGCTCTGATTAGTTTCTAAATTTATGAGCATTATTGGTGGTGCGCATAATATTTTGAGCAAAAGATTTTTTTGCAGCATAAGTCATAAACAAAGGCTCTTCCATTTTCAAAGCACCTAAAGTCTCTTCTAAAGCCTCAAAACTTTGATAAATTTTGCTAACCAAAGACAAATTATCTTCCACAATATCATACAGCATCATTGGTTTATTCGGTGTCATAGTGTTTCTCCTTAAATAATAGCTTATATTTCCCCTAAACATCGTTTCTTGATGATAAAATAATTATAAGCAATCTTTAAGGATTGCAAAGATAATGAATTTCTGAATTTTGAGGAAAGAAAATTCGTACACCTATACTTTAGTTAGGCTCGTCCGAAAACATCAGTAAATCTGGATAAATCAATACCTATGGTATTAATTGCTGTTTGCCATTTTTCCTCATCTTTGGTGCGAAAAACCAGTTCCGGACTGGCGGGAGCAACAAACCATTGGTTGTTAATAATCTCTTGCTCTAATTGATTCGGAGCCCAATTCGCATAGCCCAAAGCAATCAAGGTTTCTTTAGGACCAAATCCGGTAGCAATATCTGCTAAAATTTCCATTGATGAAGATATTGCGATTCCACCTCCGGGAGCAATAGATTCTCCTTTGCAATAATCTGTAGAGTGAATAACAAATCCTCTAACCTTATCCAATGGTCCTCCTTGGTATAAATCAATTGGAGTAATCGGTTGCTTGAAATCTATAGGCATTTGAGTGGCTAAATCTGAAAAAGAAAATTCTTTTATTTTTTTGTTAATCATAAAACCCATTGTGCCGTTTGGAGTATGCGAACATATATATATTACTGATTTTGCAAAAGGTTCATTTTGTAGGGAAGGCGCAGAAATGAGGCACTTTCCGGCTAAGTTATAAGAATTATCTTTTTCCATTTTATACCTAATTTAATTAAAAAATATACTCAATACTTGTATTATAACATAATTTATCGTAATTTAAAAACAAATTTTTTTTAAGTGAAAAGTGAATGTTTATAAGATTTTTTATTTTTTGTTGTTTTGTTGTGTTCGGAACCCCTCATTTTGCAAATGCCGAAGAGGGTAAAATTATTTATGATTTTGCAGAAGACGAAGAAGTTAAGCTCATAGATTATCCCGCTCTTTATCAAGAATATATGCAAGAGTTGGATTTGTTTGATGAAAAATATCCTGGTTATCAAATAGAAGAAGATTTTGGCGATGATATAGCTCAAATGCATCCTGATTATAGTGATTATTGGGTTAATATGAAACAAAATTTATTGCGCAAGGGAATAAAACTTCGTCGTTTTTATCAGAATATCAAACGGGAAATAAGTAAACTTTTAATTGAAGAAGATTTGCCGATCAGGCTTGACGATAGTCAATATGAAATGGGAGAACAGGAAGAGTATAAGCCAACAGACAAACCTTTGGTTATTATGGATTTTAAGAAGATAATAGCCTATTCTTCATCAGAAAAAGATATTAAAGCCATGCAAGATAAACTTGCTCGAGATGCAGGCCTTTTAACCCCTTATGAACGTCGTCAACTAATGAAAAAAGCATTGTTGGAAAAAGATTGGAAAGCATTTTTTTCTTATAGCTTGTTTGATGGTAAAGCTGTTGATGATGAGTTAGGTATCGGCAGTTGGGTTGGTGATAGTGATTTTAAAGCTCGCATTGCAAGTCTTAAAACCAATACCGGAGAAGAAAAAAACTTTACCGGTATATTACAACTATTTATTCCCGATACCAAAGTTATGCTGCGTCGTAATTATCAACAGTTTAAAGGCGTAAAAGTTAATTTTGCAAATTCGCAAAATGTAAGCAATATATCTCTTAATTGGCCCATGCCCCATCGACATCTTGCCCGAGACGGACAAGTTATTTGGGTGGATAATGGAGTTGTATCAATACCGCTTTCTGCAGATATAACAAACCCTAAGCAAGATATTAAATTAGATTTTCAGATAACTGCCGACATTTGCGCTGATGATGATTGTAAAGTTAAAAACATTAATCCTGTTTTGGAATTAAAATCAGGTAAAAATCCTCAAAAAACCAATTTGCAACTCAGTATTGCTTTGGCTCAGCAAACATCTCCTAAAGAATCAAGCACAGAGTTATTTTTACAAGATTTGGGGGTTGAAAAGATTGATGGGAGAGAACAATTAAGGCTCATAGCTTACAGCTCATCATCTTTATCACAATTTGATGTATATGTTGAAGGAGAGGGGGCTGAAGAATTTTTTGCTCCACTGATTAAAATTGACGGTAAGAAAATAACAACACGATTAATTCCGATTCGACCAAACACTCAACTTATCGGACACAAATTTAACCTGATAGTCTGCTCTTCCGCTGAAATATGTATAAAAAAAGAGATGATTGCCAAGAAAGTAAGTGTTGAAGAAGAGGTTACCCCAAGATTAAGCTTTCGCTTGTTGTTTTGGGCTTTTCTAGGAGGACTTTTATTAAACATTATGCCTTGTGTTTTTCCAGTGTTGGCAATTAAGCTTCGTTCATTATCAGCTTTTGGTAGTAATGATATTCAAAAGTTACGTCAAGACTTTACCTTTAATATCTTAGGAATATTTAGCGGTTTTGCAATTTTATTAATGATAATTTTGGGGCTTAAGTTGCTAGGATATGCCATTGGTTGGGGAATGCAATTTCAAAGTATCGGGTTCTTGGTAATTATGATTTTTGTTGTAAGCTTATTTATGGCTCATTTACGAGGAATTATTCATATTAACACCCCACAATTTGTCAGTAAATTTGTTGCCGGTACAAGGAATGAAAAATTAAGTCAATTTTTAGGCGGTATGTTTTTAGTTTTATTAGCCACACCTTGTACTGCCCCATATTTAGGAACAGCTTTAGGTATAGCACTAACCGGAACTATATTGCAAATAAGTATTGTTGTTTTATTTATAGCAATAGGTCTGGCTTTGCCTTATATAATTTTTGCCATTAGTCCGGAACTGAGTATTTTTATGCCGCGTCCGGGGAAATGGCTTAATTATCTGGATTTAATAATGCAAGTGATGCTGTTTGCCACAGTAATTTGGTTGTTATCGATATTATCTGCTCAAACAGGGGGGCATATTTGGTGGATTTTCGCTCTGTTTTTACTTGTTATGTGGGGAATATTGGGTTTTAGAACTCTTATTTTTCAAGAACTCGAAGTTCAAGAAAAAGATGAACTTATTTATAATAAGATAGGCAAATTTTTTAATGTTTGTACCATTATATTGTTGGGATTATTAATAGGGAGCTGTTATTGGGTGGCGCAAAATTTTGCACAATCAAAAATTAAAGAAACCAACTACAAACAAGCTCAGAGCATTAATATACCAGAAATTGAAAATATCTTACAACGTAAAGGTAGTGTCTTGCTAAAAGTGGGTGCTAATTGGTGCTTAACTTGTTATTATAACGATATTACTGCTTTCGGTAGTAATCGCTTTAATGATTTATTAAAAAAGAAAAACATAACTTTGATTGAAGTTGATTGGAGTAACTATCAACCAGAAGTGCTAAAGTTTATGCAACAATTCGGACGTAGTGGCTTACCGTTTTATGTATTGTTTAGCCCTCAAGTTCCGGGGGGAATGGTTTTGCCGGAAGTATTAAGTGAATATGAGTTAATTAAGTTGTTGGATTAGTCGCTATAGATTGCTCTGCAAATGATTTAGCCATATCTCTGGCTAATTTATCTACTCTTTCATTTTCAGGATGTCCGTTGTGTCCTTTTACCCATATCCATTTTATTTTATGTTTAGGAAGTAATGAATCTAACTCTTGCCATAGGTCAATGTTTTTTACGGCTGATTTTTTGTTGGTCGTTCGCCAATCATTTTTTTTCCAATTTGGCAACCATTCATTCACGCCGTCCATAACATAGCGACTATCAGTATAAAGTTCTATTTCGCACACCTTTTTTAATGCTTTTAGTGCTTCTATAACAGCTTGTAATTCCATACGATTATTTGTTGTGTCACTATTCCCGCCACAGAGTTCTTTTTCAATCTCTCCATAGCGTAAAATTGCTCCCCATCCACCGGCACCAGGATTTCCCGAACATGCTCCATCAGTATATATCTGCACCAACGGCATTATATTTCTCCACTTACATATTCGCAGAAAAATTCATTTAACAACAGAGTTTCACTTTCTTCACCTTTAATAACTTTTGCAACAAAGGAACGTAATTTATTTTTAGGTATATGTATTCTGAAATCTCTTGGAGCCGCTTTATCTGCCCCGATAACTCCTTCGAGATTAAAGTCTTCATCAATACAAGGAGATAAAATAATTTCAACTTTGCAAAACCGAATAATACCACGAGGAGGAAGGCGTAATTCCGGACGAGTAATTATATTTAATTGACCTTCTATTCCGGATATTGAATCCATCTGATTGTAATTAGAAAAACGTACTTTATTATATTCACCTCCACTATCAATAGTTCGGCAAGATAAATAAAGTTCTCGGGCAATTACATTGCTACAGTTAGAAGCTTGTAAAGAAAAACTTATCTTCACATATTGTTCAGGAGGATTATCAATACTATTGGGATAAAGCATATCTTCATCTATATTTTCCAGAGCTTCAATTCCTCTGTCTCCAATCATCAGTTCAATATTTGGCTGCGGAGAACGTCCGAACATGCCTGCGATTACTGCATAAGGTGCAGGAACATTGTTAGAACCGGAGCGAATATATATATTATTGTTTCCAGTAGTCATTAATGGGGCAATATCAGATTTAGGAATATATGTGGCTAAAAAACCATCACCATTTTTATCTACACTGATTATATGATTACGAATTTTATTATGACTGGGAATTGTGCATCCGGAAATTGCATTTTCTACCCAACTTAAAAAACGATGTACGTTTTTGACTTTTACTTTTGCTTTCGCTACATCACCAATATCTAAATCTCTGGCGCATTCAACACCCCATAAAATAACTCCACCTTCTGAATTACCAAAACCGGAAATGGCTTTTCCTAAATTTTTACGATCATCTCGGTGTAAAGTAGTAAAGTTTTTGCCTACAGATACGGCTTGTTTGAAGTCTAAAAATAATTCTTCACTTTGACGGTTTATAATAAACTCATCAATTGCATCCTCGCCAAAATACACCAGTTTTTGAAAAATATCTTCTGCTCTGGACATAGCACAACTCCGATTAGATAAAAACTAAAAACACTATAACAACGGAATCTTAATAATTCGTGAGCAATTTATGCCTTAAGCATTTGAGTTAGTTCATCATAATCAAGATGATTATCAACAGCTCCTAATAAAGCATAAGTCGGTTTTGAAGAGAATATCTGCTGTGCTAAACGTTGTACATCATCAAGAGTAACTCTTTCTATTCTTTCCACCATTTCTGCTACCGGAATAATTCGATTATAAATTAACATTTGTCGAGCTAACATTTCAGCAGTAGAGGAGGGGCTTTCCAACGCCATCAGCATACTTGCTTTCATTTGGATTTGAGCCCGTTTCAGCTCTTGAAGTGTAAATTTATCTTCTCTGATTTTGCGTAGCTCTTCAACTATAACCGGCATCATTGATTTTAGGTCTTTAGCTCCGGTTCCGGCATAAATTCCAAACATTCCGGCGTTAGTGTGTGATGCTGCAAAACTGTATACACTATATGCCAAACCTCGTTTTTCTCTAATTTCTTGGAATAAGCGAGAAGACATTCCGCCACCGAGCATATTTGCCATAAGCATTGTCGGGTAGTAATCTTCGGTTTTATATGGTATTCCTTTAAATCCAAGGGCCATATGAGCTTGTTCTATTTTGCGTTTTTCGCAAAAGAAACCGCCATGATATTCTTGTTTTTCCGGCTTAAATTGGGTGTGGGTTTTATAGTCTCCCATTCTTTGCTCAATCATTCTTACAAAATCATTATGATTAACATTTCCAACTGCGCAGGCAACCATATTTTCAGCGCCATAGTTGCTATCTAAATAATTTTGTAGTGTATCGCGATTAAAAGAACGTACTTTTTCTTTAGGACCTAAAATGGAGCGTCCTAAAGCTTGATTAGGGAATGCTGTTTCCTGAAAATAGTCAAAGATGATGTCGTCGGGAGT
>JAZNVJ010000021.1:0-3873 GCA_045592765.1 Alphaproteobacteria bacterium
GAAAGCCCAAAAAAACTACTAAAACAAAGACCGCAAGCTTTACGAAGACAGAGTTTTCCTAAACTACGATCTAAAATTATGAATTCCGCATCAAAAAAAATTAAAGATCGTTTTATATCAGCTCCTTTTGGGCTAGTTTGGGGGGCTAGTATTGTTGAAACAACTAATCAGGGAGTTGAGTTAACTCCCGTAGAAGAAAAAGACTATCCTAATAGTTTTGCCGCATCAAAATTGCCTAAAGAATTACAAGATTTAGCTCGAGTAGATATAAGCTTTGGTGAGGAGGACAAACTTTGGCGAATCATTGCCTACAGTACACCTATTGCTGATGATGCAAGTGCATCAAAAATATTAAAAATCTATGAAACATACGCTAATTTGTTAAATAAAAAATATGGCAACAAACAACAATTTTTTAATCCGGCACAAATTGAGGTTACAACCAAAAATGCTCAAGGGCGCGAAATGGTAGAAACTCAAGATGCCCCTATCGGCAATCCGCAATTTTTAGCGCAACTGCAAAGCGGTGAAGCGGAATTATATTCAACATATAACAATCAAGATGTTGGGGCTGCATTAGCTATAAATGTTGACGGAGAAGGAAAAAGTTATATAGTAATCGACTATAAAAATTTAATTTTACTAAAAGAAAAAGAACAACAAACGCTTGATGCGCTATAATAAAAAGGACTTTGTACTAAATGAAAAAAATTGCTTTTTGTGGTGCTGCCGGAAACGGCATCAGCCCTCTTGAACAAATAATGATAAAAAAAGGTTATGAAGTTTATGGTTCAGACAGAAGCTTTGATGAAGGAAAAGATATAAGTCGTAAAACAGCTTTGGAATCAGTCGGACTAAAAATAATCCCCCAAGATGGTAGCGGAATTACTGCGGATATGGAATGCGTGTATGCTTCAGCAGCTCTTAACACACAAAATCCGGATATTAAAGCAGCATTAGAACTTGGGATACCGGTAAAAAGCAGGTCTGATTTGTTAAGCGAAATTTTTGCTTCTTACCCTAAAGGTATAGCCATTGGGGGAACAGCCGGAAAAACAACAACAACTGCAATGATCGGTTATATTTTAGATGTATTAGGCAAAAAACCGACAATGATTAATGGCGGAATGCTTTGTAACTATGAAGATATGCCGGGATTGCCTAATTATTTATATAATGACGGTGAGTTTTGCGTGATTGAGGCCGATGAAAGTGACGGGTCGATTAAAAAGTATCATCCTTTGGTGGGGTTGGTTAATAACATTTCGCATGACCATACCAGTATGGAAAAATTAATCGAATATTTTTCGGTTTTTGCATCACACATAAGCGGTGCTTTGGTGGTTAATTTCGATTGCCCTAATGCTCGAGCATTAAAATCTCCAGCAAGAATCTTTACCTACTCTATCGGCAATGAAAATGCGGGCTTGGTGGCTACCGATGTTAAAGCGGTTGAAAGCGGAATCGAGTATAAGATAGAGGGAAAACTATTCCATTTAGATCTTATCGGTAAATTTAATGTATCAAATGCTTTGGCAGCAATATCTGCTTGTATGATGGTGGGAATCGATAAGTTTGAAGCTGCAAAAGCATTAGAAGGGTTCAAAGGAATAAAGGTTCGTTTAGAAAAAATCGGCACCTCAAAAGGTGTTACCATATATAATGATTTTGCGCATAATCCAAGTAAAATTGAAGCTTCTTTAGCTGCTCTTAAAGATTACTCAGGAAGAATTATTGCTATGTATCAACCGCACACTCCATTTTCAGCGGTTAATACCGGTGATGAAATGGCTGCTGCGGTAGCTAAAGTTTTGGCTCCGGAAGATATTATGATTATGCAAGAGATTTATGAACTAACCCCACAAGATGTGGGAATATCATCAGAAAATATCATCAATAAAATTAAAGAAAATGGTCATAAACAGGCTCTGTTTTTGCCACATAAAAATGATACCAAGAAATTTGTATTAGAAAATGTCAAAGCTGGTGATCGAGTAGTGATTATGGGAGCTCATGATAATTCTTTGGCAGACTTTAGCAAAGAGATATTAAAAGCAATCTAAACAAAAAGGGAATGTTTTTACAACATTCCCTTTTCTCATTTCTAACCTCATATACTAAAATGTTTTGAGGGATAATGAGAAGCAAAGCTATTTAGCAGTCAATAAAATGCTGTATTCTACAAATACTTTAGCTGGTTTTTAGTCATACTGAACAAACAAAAGTTCTAGTATCATCAATACCAATAGTAGACTATTTAGCTTCACCTATTTCAAAGAACTTTATTCCTTTGTTGCCATTCTAGATTTTTTCTCTTCTTCAACGATATTGATTTAAGTTAAACACTTAAAAAGGAGTGATTATGCGATTATCTGCTTCAACCTCACCGGTTTTGCGATTAATAACAAAATCAGTCCTTCTCATTTCCGCCAGTGAAGGTGTTGACAATGCCTTCTTGATTTCCTTAACATTCATGTGATATTTTAAGGACTTTACCAAACACCATATGGCGATAAATGGTAAGATAACGATTAATAAAATAACTAAAGTTTTCATATTTTTATCAAATTAATGGTAAAACTTACGAAAGAGTATCAGATACATCTTTTTCATTTTTCTCGTCAATTAACATTTTATCTTCTTCTGTAGAAGAAAGACGTAATTTTCTGGAGATTACAGAAAGATGCACCGCAGCAAACAACATTTCAGCCAATTGGCGGAACGCATAAATTATTGCGATGATTACTGCGACAATTAAAGGTATAATCCATAATAGTTTCATATCTTTATAATTTTAATTAATAATTTTCAACTGCTTTTCATATTACTCATTATCAATCAAAATTCAATAAAAAAATGGTGTTCATATTGCAGAACACCATTAAAAAGTTAAAGCTTAGCAAGTAGCGGCGAAGAATCATCGTCATCATAACAAGTGTATTTATTCGGATGATTGATATCATATCCATCATATGTACCGTACTCAACATTATCGTCGTTAGGCTGTAGCATCCAGTGAGAATAGGTTAATGCCGGAACTCCTGCAGCTACCATCATGCGATTAAGATTTTTTAAATTTGCCTCAACAATTTCGCTATCTGCTTTATTTAGCATTTTAACATCTTGCGCATATGCGATATAACCTATATGCTGTGCAAATACTGGTATTGCTGTTACCCCTAGAATAACAAGATCGGTGGTTAAAGCAAAGCCAACAAGTTGATTATTTTTACTAACAACATAACAAGGTTCCTGTTCTCTTTGCTTCCAAAACTGCTCAAGCTTTTCTTTTACTGCCGAAAAACTTGTATCCATTACAAAAACTATCTTGTTGATATTTTCATCAAAAAATTCCTTGGAAAGCACTGGAGATTCAATTCTAGTCAAACGATCACATAACATCTTCCATATTGCCTCGATATGTTTGTTTCCATGTTCATAATGAAAGGTTTCATAAAATTGAAGAAGAACTTTCCAATCTTGCTCAGCAAAAAACTCAGCCCACACATCCAATCCGCTGTTAAAATCTGGAGCAACTACATTAGCAACTTTTGCATCAGAAACGTCAGTTGTCGGTGATTTAGTTTTGTTTCCTTTTGGCTTTACAAGTTTCTTCGTAGGTCTAGTAAAAATTAACCAAGTAACCAGAGCTGCAATAAAAGCAGCGTTCACAATTAAGCTGATAAATAATAACATTTCCATATACTTAAAATTTAAAGATAAATAATAAATAATATGATTATTTTATTAACTCATAATGATTTAGGATGCATAGATTTTTTGTTTTCCGAATCTTTATTTTCTTTTATGTTGAGCAGGTTTGCTAAAAGCAAAGCTTGTCGAAACTTCTCTTGAGATCCCTCTACAAGCTCG
>JAZNVJ010000022.1:0-3735 GCA_045592765.1 Alphaproteobacteria bacterium
ATGGAAAAAACTAAAGAATTTAACTTTCTTCAGAATGTGGAGATAGTTGAGATTATGAGTCACCTTTATGATAATAAAGGTATTGCCTCTGAGAATGTGTGCGTCTTTTTACAGCGAATGTATGGCGCACTTGATGAGACAAAATTCTTGAACCGCTTCTGCAAAGATGAGTACATATGTGTTCTGTACTATGTCTCCAAGTATGGGCTTGAAGCCGATGTTGAACGTCAGTTGCTTGAATCAATCAAGAATTCTGACGAAAATTTAAGTGAGCTCATATCCAAGAAGAATTATCTTAATGACTTCTTCGAGGTATATGAAACTGCTCAGGGTTTCAGAGAAGAAAGTAAGCCTCTTATTGAGGAGTTGGTTAACTCGGGCGTAATTAAGAGTGTTGCTCCTGTCAAAGGAGTGTCTCGTGCAGAGTATAATGTTGCGTGCCACAAAATTTTCAACCGCCAGATTAAGGCAGTAGGAGGGGCTGCAAGGTTTGACTAAGTAAAAAAATCGTTGTTTGGGACGCCTAACAACGATTTTTTTTAACCTTTGTTCATCATGTGTCTTAAAATATAAACTCTAATTGCACTGGACAGATTATCTTGTGTCCGATTAGCATCAATCTCAGTTACCAGAGCGTTGATACTGATATTTTTTTCTTGAGCAATTTGTTTTAAGATATCATAAAACTCATCTTCCAAACAAATACTGGTAGAGTGCCTGCCGGCTATAATTACAGATATTTTACGCATGTTTTTTGCGATATTCTTCCAAAGATATTACCTGAGCCGGTTTAGCCGGTTCGGGCAAAGTTTCAATAACCTCTTCAGAGGCAATAACTTCTTCATTATAGCTGAAACTTAGGGCAAATTTTGCAAACGGATCTGCAAAATAGGTAATTGCATCATAAGGAATGCGCAATGTTTGCGGTATTCCGCTAAAGCTCAAATCCACCTCAAAATAGTTTTCTGCCGGCATAAGGTTTGCAAATTGATGTTGCAAAACAATAGTCATATCCTCAGGATATTGACTGAGCAATTGCGCTGAAACTCGAGCTGCCGGATGATTGGTCTTAAAAGTTATATAGTAATGATGTTCTCCGGGTAGTCCTGTTTCTGCTGCAATTTTTAGTGCTTCAACCACCACATTTTTGAGTGATTTTTCTACTATTTTATCATAGTTAATTTCTAAATCAGACATCATTCACCTCTTTTTTCTAAAGAAGGGGACTTTCCTGTTGCTGGGCAAGTCCCGACAGCCCCACTTTAGGCTAACCAAAGCCCAAAGAATTTGCGTTTGTTGCGACTACAATTAAGCAGCCATTGCAACAGGTGCTACGTTATTATCGTTAGCATTCATTTTAATTTGAACCGATAACGGTGGTATCTCACCGAACACAGCTTACCCATCTTTACTGATACCTGTCAATCCTATGTCACCCCCCTTAACTGTATTTGCCTGTGCGGCTTCGCACTGGTGGAGGTGCCGGGTACTGCCCCCGGGTCCAAATATCCTATTTCATAGAGCCTCTAGTGTCATAGTCAGACTTCTCTGACCGCATTAATATAACCTTTGTTGAGGCTTTTGGCAAGATATAAAGGAAAAAAAATATTTTGCCATTCTTATTTTCTTGAGGATGAACGCTCCTCAAGAGATTAAACACGAGTATAAACTTGAGTAGATTGCAAAACAAGCTGTGGAAATATCCGCAGCTTGTTTTGCATTTAAAAGCAGATGATTTATAGTTAAAGCAATATGATTATAATATTATAGTTATTGGAATTAGAGATTCGTCATGTAAACCTAAGTGTCAACTATTGCCACTCTGAGTGCTATTCATTGTCATTGCGAGGGGCTTGTCCCCGTGGCAATCTAGGCTACTTTTTTTATTTTGCCGAGATCCCTCGACTACGCTATCGCTCTGCTCGGGATGACAATGAAAGAAGTTTGTAATGACTTTTATTGTTAGTTGTCACCCTGAGCTTGTCGAAGGGTCTCATGAGATGTTTCGACAAGGCTTGCTAAAAGCAAACCTGTTCAACATGATATTACATCTCTAATCACTAATAACCCAAAAAAGGATAAAAACGATAATGAGCAAAGTTGCAGTTTGGTGCCGACATAATGGCGATAATATCATTGGAATCGGTCCTCAAATTCCTTGGCATATTCCCTCTGATTTCAGACGTTTTCGCAAGATTACCGAAGGAGAGGCGATTGTTGTCGGGCAAACAACATATGAAAGCTTTCCTAATCGTACCTTGCCTAACCGAGATATTCATATTTTGACACTCACACCGGAATATGAGGTTAGTGATAAAAATCGCCACTTTGTTCATAACAACATCAAAGATTTTAAGGATTATGAGGGAGATTTATATATTTGTGGCGGAGCTACGATTTACAAGTTGTTTATGACTTCAGGCAACAGTTTATTGCCGGATGTGATTGTGGACAGTAAATATATGGGAGAAATTGATAATTTAGAAGGAAATAAGATAGACATTACTCCATGTATTGAGATTATGCAAAAACAATATCAAAAAGTCAGTCCTGACTATGAGCAAGAAAATGTTTTAACTTCGCTTTGGGTCAAAAAAGGTGATTTTGTTGAGCAGGAAATATTAAAGAAACTTATTAATATAATTAGTATAAATCATTAAAAAAAGAGAGAAAATTATGAAACAGTACTTAGACATTTTACGAGATGTTATGGAAAACGGACAAGATGCCGATAATCGTACCGGTACTTATGCTCGCAAGGTTTTCGGTCGTCAGATGCGCTTTGATTTGCGCGAGGGTTTTCCTTTGGTAACCACCAAAAAAGTATTCCTCAAAGGAATTATTCATGAGCTGATTTGGTTGTTATCAGGAGAAACCAACATCAAATATCTGACCGACAACGGTGTTCACATCTGGGATGAATGGGCAGACAAAGACGGCAACTTGGGTCCGGTTTATGGTGCACAATGGCGCAACTTCAATGATCAGGGAATTGACCAGATAAGTGATGTGATTGAGCGAATAAAAAACAATCCGCAAGATCGTCGTTTGATTGTTACTGCTTGGAATCCGGCACAAATTGAAGAGATGGCGTTGCCACCGTGCCATGCATTTTTTCAGTTTGATGTAACTCCTGACGGTTATCTCAATTGCCAGCTTTATCAGCGCAGTTGCGATATGTTCTTGGGTGTTCCGTTCAATATTGCTTCATATTCATTGCTCACCATGATGATTGCTCAGGTTTGCGGGCTAAAAGCCGGTGAATTTGTGCATACCTTGGGCAATGCTCATGTTTATAGCAATCACTTTGAACAGGTGCAAACTCAGCTGGAAAGAGAGCCTTATCCTCTGCCAAAGATGAAGCTTAATCCTGAAGTTAAGAATATTTTTGACTTCAAATATGAGGATTTTGAATTGGTTGACTATCATTGTCATGGCAAATTGACCGGAGCAGTAGCTGTTTAAGGTATCTTTTTTGTAAGTTATGCTTGGGGCGATTGTTTTATTCTCCCCGAGCATTCCTTATCATTCCACTAGTCTTGTCTAAGGGGCTCAAAAGAGCATCCAATCAAGTCCGGAGGTGACGTGAGGGGGATAAACAGAAACATTCCTTTCCCCTCGATGGGGAAAGGTTAGGATAGGGGTGAGAAAATATAAAACCGTCATTACGAGAGCTATCCTTACTGTCATTACGAGCTTTAGCGAAGTAATCTCGGCAAAATAGAAAAGTAGCCG
>JAZNVJ010000023.1:0-2572 GCA_045592765.1 Alphaproteobacteria bacterium
TTTTCTTTTAACGATATAACTTTTTGTTCGGGAAAATATTTTATCCATGAACCTACAATACCTATGTGAGAATTGTTTTCCAAAACCTCAACTTGTTTTATAAATCTATCTGGTACAGATATATCATCAGAATCCATTCTAGCAATATATTCTCCTGATGCTAGCTTAAGCCCTTTGTTCAGAGTATATATCAAACCTTGATTTTCATGCTCAAAGTATTTTATCCGCTCATCAGGATAAGATAAAATAACATCTTTAGCATTATTGGTAGAACCATCATTTATAATTATAAACTCAAAATCTTTAAAACTCTGATTTAAAATACTTTCTATAGATTGACGTAGCCATGCTTCTTCAGTATTATAAACCGGCATTATAACTGAAACTTTAGGCATTTTTATACTCCCTTAAAATTTGTCTTATCTTAGAATCATCACCATAAATTTCCGGAGAATCATATTTGCGAGATGGAAAAGCTCCATATTCCGGTTTTATATTAAGATTGTGTTTTAAGATAAATTCTTCGACTTTATCTTTTAAAGAAACCGGTTGTCCGGAACAAACGTTAATTATGCCATTTATTGAAGTTTGCAGCGATGCTTTAACTATTTGCTCTGCCAATACTTCTATATCTTGAAAATCATATTTACATTTACCGTCAGTGAACGGAAAAGTTGATTGACCTTGTTTTGCCATCTCCATTATCTTTGAAAATATAGACTTATTGCGGCTATCATCACCGGTTATATAAAAGGCTCGAAGCCATTTCAAAGAAACATCTTTATCTTCACAGTAAGTCATAACAGCCTGGCGAAGCGCATTTTTAGCTATTCCATATAATGACATCGGATTACAGGGAGTATTTTCATCAATCTTACCTTCCCAATAACCAACTTCGTGCATAGAGCCCATAACAGCTATATTCTTACAGCCATGCTCTATCATATTGCGAATAAATTGATAATGGGCAGATAAATTTGACAAATGTGCATCAGACTTATGATTAAAGCCGTCTTGCCAAGCCAAATGAATAACCACATCCGGCGAGCCTAATTTAGTATACAAATCAGCAGAGCAACTTTGTGCTAAAATATCTTCATTGTAGTATTTAATATTATCAATTTGTTCGGCAAACCGAATATCAACAACACTAATATTTTCTGCTAATGCACATGCTTTTGATAATACATGCTGACCAATATATCCGTTGGCACCAGTAATTAGAACTTTAACCATTGTCACTCTCACTGTTAAATAATTGAATAAACTTTGAAGGCAAAGTAATTTTACAAATTTTTACGCATAATTTGCCTGATTGAGTTATTTTCTTCTGATAAAAAAAGCGTATAAATTTGCTGGACAAACATTTTAACTTAAAGCTCCAGCCAAAAAGTTTTTTATGTTTTTTTCTTATTATTTCAGTTAGCTTTTTGTAAATATCTTTAGAAATATTTTGATTTCTTGATTTATCTAAAATGCGGTAGAAAAATAGAGTTTCATCAACTTTGTAAAAATGTTTATTATTTTCAATAAAGTTTAGCCAAAACTCCCAATCTTCGTACCCATCCTTCATAATCTCATCATAGCCGCCATATTTTAGCCAATCTGATTTGCGATAAAGTGCGGAAACAAAAACTCTGTTACCAAGTGACATATTAAATTTACTTGGTTTAAGGTGAGCAATTTTACCATTTCTTTCACCAAAATATTCACCATCACAATAAATTACGTCACCTTTTTTATTTATCATTGCATCATGCAATTTCTCCAAGCATTCCGGAGCAATTTTATCATCACCATCAAGCGGAAAAATATATTCACCTTTTGCCTCTGCAATGGCATTATTTCTGGCCGCAATTATACCTTGATTTTTTTGCTCGATATAGCGAATTAAGTGCGGATATTCTTGAACATAATCTTTGATAATGCTCGCTGAGTTATCGATGGAACCATCGTTAATAACAATAATTTCAAAATCTTTGAATGTTTGCGCGAGAACACTATCCAAAGCCTCGGCTATATATTTTTCTTGATTATAACAAGGAATTATAACACTTATTTGAACCATATTATTCCTTTCTTGTTATAGCTATATGCTTAGAAAAAAATGGAATTTTACAAATTTTGATAAGTAACTTGCCTGATTTGGTAATTTTTTTCTGAAAGAAAAAACGAAAAAGATACTTAAAGAATATTTTGTTGTGATATGATTGGTTTTCTTTTTCCGAAAGTAATCCATTGATTATAATTAGATTATTCTGATATACAAAATAACCTAATAATCGTTCAAAAATGTGAGCCATTTGCCCTTCGTGCCCATCATTTGAATATTCAAAATCAGATAATGATGTTTTTAATTCTTGAATTCCTTTGAAAATTTTAGCTTTGGCGATAAACATTGTGCCTGCGACAAAGGCGTATTTTATTTTTTCATAATTATTATTTTGTAACCATTTTTTTAGAGCTATGGTTACTTTCTTGTCATATATATCAGTATGAACAATTAATTGATGATATGCTTGCATACCAATTTTATTATTATTTTTAAATGCTGCTATATATTGATTAAATA
>JAZNVJ010000024.1:0-6915 GCA_045592765.1 Alphaproteobacteria bacterium
CCGAAAGGGTGCTTTTTTGTCATTTGATTGTTTTTAATGCAAAATAAATGCTAAAAAGAGCCAGAAATGATGTTGGAATCATTATTATCCAGTTTCCGAGCAATGCTGCACATTCATATACTAATATGAATACCCAAATTATAACGCCGATGATGATAAGGGAATAAAGCGAATTAAGATTTTTTCCTTTTTTATTCTTTGCTTTGCGATATATTCGGTATGCACACATTGTCAGAAAAAAAATACAAATAAGCATTGATCTTAAGTGTATTGCAAAGTTTTTAATTAATGTTTCGTCCATAATAATAAGTTAAAAAGGTAGTTTAATATGGGAATCTGCCTCTATTCTGTGGCTTTTTTTATTAATTACAAAACCAAGTTTGTTTCGAGGTTTAGATCCGGGGTTGTTGTTTTCCTCTATGAGGATTTTGAAATTGTAAATGCTTTCTAAAAGTTTACGGAAAGCAAATAAAAGCAATGCACCACAAATAATTAGTGCAAGAAAAATTAGTATCGTTTTCATAATTTTTAAGTAATTAAAATTCTTTAGTATATTACTTTAAAATTAATTTATTGCAAGATATTAAATATTTATAAAACATCAGCGCTTATAATAATTGTATATGTTTGAAAGGAATGTAATGTTTTGTTCTAAGCGTTTTTTGAGTGTTTCGATAGCAGTTCTGTTGGCTACCACAGCTTGTGCATCGGCAAATGTAACCTCTTTAGCTCCTAAAGAATATTTAGAGTGGCTTGAGTGCTTAAAACAAGAAATGGTAGAAAAAGGTATTTCGCAAAAAACTATTGATGAGGTCTATGCAAGTGATTATTATAAGCCATCACCAGTTGCAGTAAAAAAAGATAGGAATCAAATAGAGTTTGTATTAACTTCAGCTGATTATATAAATAGAGTGGTTAGTGAAAATAGAACACAAAAAGCTCAAAAATATTATAAAGAATTGAAGCCATTATTAAACAAATTGGAACAAGAATACAATCTTCCGGGAGAATATATTATTGCGTTTTGGGGGGTGGAAACTAATTTTGGCAATAATTTCGGAGGACATAATGTTATTGAAGCGCTTACCGAAATGAGCTACGATAAAAGACGTTCAGCTTTTTTTAGAAAAGAGTTGTATAATGCTTTGAAAATTGTTGATGATTATCAAATAGATTTTACCAAAATGCAGGGTTCTTGGGCCGGAGCTATGGGGCATTTTCAGTTTATGCCGTCTACTTTTAATACCTATGCAGTTGATTTTGATGATGATAAGAAAATTGACGTCTGGCATAGTTTTGAAGATGCTGCAGCATCTGCGGCTAATTATTTGACATCTATAGGTTGGAATAAAAATATTCCATGGGGGACGGAAGTTAGTTTACCTTGGAATTTTGATTATTCTTTAACCGGACGAAATAAACCTCTTAGTGTGCAAAAATGGCATAAATTGGGAGTCAGAACAGTAGATAATAAAAAAATAAATTTGTCAGAAGATTTGCCGGTATCAATAATCACACCTGAAGGAAAACAGGGAAAAGCATATTTAATTACGGATAATTTTTATAAAATCATGCACTGGAATCGTTCGGAAAACTATGCTTTGGCAATAGGTTTGCTTGCAGATTATATAAAAACACAAAAAAAATGGCATAAAATTAATCATACGTCATCTATGCGCTTAAAAACCGATGATATAATAACGATTCAAGCTTTTATAAATAAATTAGGTTTAGGAAAATTAACTGAAGATGGACAACTTGGTTCACAAACCAAAGAAGCTATAAAAAAGGTACAAAAAAAGGCGAGATTACCTCAGGATGGATATCCTGATTATCAATTGTTGCGCAAAATTCGTAATTATAATCCCAAAATTGGATTTGTAATACCGGTACCCAAAAGAAAATTACACAAGACTAATTAATCGCTTTACGAAGCTATAAAAACATTGTAAATTATTGCCGAAGATAAATTTGTCGGGAATGAATTAATGTTTAGCAAACGTTGTTTAGTTAATTTGATGCTAATAATGAGTGTTTTTACTCTTAATGCTTGTACCTATGGAAGAATTAGTGGCGGATATACCCAAATTGATGCAATTAAAGGGCAGGGGGGAACATATAAAATCGGAGCGCCTTATAAAATTATGGGTAATTGGTATTATCCCAAAGAGGATTATGGTTATTCGGAAGTTGGTATAGCTTCTTGGTATGGAAAGGATTTTCACGCTAAGACTACAGCTAATGGAGAAAAATATGATATGCATGCATTGACAGCAGCACATCGAACTTTACCATTACCAACTATTGTTAAGGTGACTAATCTTGAAAATGGACGCTCGCTGGTATTGAGAGTTAATGATAGAGGTCCTTATGCTAAAAATAGAATTATTGATATATCTAAAAGGGGAGCTCAACTGTTAGGTTTTCAAACTCAAGGAACTGCAAAAGTTCGAGTTGAGGTTATGGAAGAAGAAAGTAAACAGCTTAAAGCGGCACTATTGGGACAGACGTATGTAGCAGAATCATCTTCTAAACAAGTAGTTAAATCGGCAAAATTTGTAGAAGGAGAAACTCGTAATCCTTTGCAATTAATTGGTGCGGGTTATGAAAAAAATAAGGTTGCTAATACGTATCCTAAAGGAAGCTGGTTTGTGCAAGCGGGAGCATATTCCAAAGAAGTTGCGGCGCAAAATCTTAGTCGACAATTAGACCAGTTTGGTGAAACTAATATTTATAAAGTTATGGTTAATGGTGGTGAATTATATCGAGTTAGAGTTGGTCCATACACTTATAAGAAAGAGGCCGAAGTTGCTTTAGCTAAAGTAAAACATTTTGGGATTTATAATGCCGCTGTGGTGCAAGATTAATAGAAGCAGGAGATGAAAATGAAATATTATTCAAAATTGTTAGTATCAGTTGCTTTGAGTTGTGTGTTGTTGGGTGGGGAAAAGGTAGATGCTTTAGAAACAAAAGCTCGTAATCTTGTTTTAATGGATTATGATACGGGACAATATCTGTATAGCAAAGATGCAGATAAGATGATTCCTCCGGCTTCAATGAGTAAGTTGATGACTGTTTATATAGTGTTTTCTAAGTTGCGTGATGGAACTTTATCTTTGGATGACACGTTTAGTGTTAGTGAAAATGCTTGGCGTAAAGGTGGAGCTGCAAGTGGTGGCTCAACAATGTTTTTATCTATTGGTGATAGGGTTAGAATTGAAGATCTTCTTAAGGGAATAATTATTCAATCAGGTAATGATGCTTGTATTGTGGTGGCCGAAAATTTAGCTGGGAGTGAAGAAGATTTTGCTATTGAAATGAATAAAACAGCTCAAGAGTTAGGATTAAATAATTCTCATTTTGAAAATGCAACCGGATTACCTCATCCAGATCATCGGATGTCAGTAGAGGACTTGGCTAAATTGGCAAGATTAATTATTAGTGAATTTCCTCAATATTATCATCTTTTTTCTCAAAAAGAGTTTGTATATCACAATATTCGCCAAGGAAATCGCAATCCTTTGCTTTATAGTATGCCTTATGCAGATGGTCTGAAAACAGGACATACCGAAGAGGCTGGATATTGTTTGACAGCGTCTGCAAAAAAAGGAAACAGACGTTTAATTGGGGTGATGACAGGACTAAATTCTAACAAAGAGCGTTCGGAAGAGGCTGACAAGGTCATGAGTTGGGGATTTAGAGAGTTTAATAACTATAATATTTTGAAAAAAGGAACAAAAATAGCAGATGTTCCGGTATGGTATGGACGTCAAGATAGTGTTTCTATGGTGGTGCAAGAAGATGTAATTAGGACATTAAAACGCAATCAATCAAATGAAATTAAAGTGGTGGCTGTTTATGAACGTCCGATTAAGGCTCCTGTAAAAGCTGGTCAAAAACTTGGTGTTTTGAAAGTTAAAATCCCCGGTAAAGATGATATTGAAGTACCCTTGGTGGCTGAGAAAGATGTTAAAAAAGTTAATTGGTGGGGAAAAATTTGCAAAAACTTTCGCTATTTGTTGATGGGAGATAAGTAGAATGGTGGGGAAATTTATCACTTTTGAAGGTGGTGAAGGTAGTGGAAAATCCACCCAAATCAAGCTTCTACTTAAATATCTTACACAAAAAGGTTGCGATGTTGTAAGCACCAAAGAACCAGTGGGGACAGAGCTTGGTTTGGAGCTTAGAAGAATATTGACTACTGGCGATAAAGATAAAATGGATGCTGTTACAGAAGCTTTGTTGTTTTTTGCTGATAGACATAATCATCTGAGCGAAAAAATATGGCCAGCACTGAATGATGGAAAGTGGGTGATTAGTGATAGATTTGCAGATTCTACGTTTGCTTATCAATATTATGGACACCAAGGAAGAGTATCAAAAGATAATTTAGATAATTTATATAAAATTGCAGTTGGTAATTTTAAGCCTGATTTAACTATAATTTTAGATATAGATCCGGAAATAGGATTGAAAAGATCATTTAGTAAAGCAGAAACCGCAGAAGTAAAAGAATTACGTTTTGAAAATATTGATATTGATTTTCATAAACGTTTGCGTAACGGATTTTTGGATATAGCCAGAGCGGAATCGGAAAGATGTGTGGTTTTGGATGCTAATAAATCTATTGAATGTTTGCACCTAGATATTGTTAAGCTAATTGATGCACGATTTGGGATTTAGGTTATGAATGATGATGTAAATTCTTTTGATCCGCAATTAAATACGTATCTATTGGGACATAAAGATGCAGAAGATTTGTTTTTGCGGTGTTGGAAGAATGATTCTTTGCATAATTCGTGGTTAATTTCGGGAATAAAAGGTGTAGGGAAAGCAACATTTGCATTTAAAATTGCTCGTTTTATTTTGGGAGCGGATTATGAAAAAAAAGCAAATTATGATAATTTAGATATTTCGCCTAGCAGTCAGGTATATAAATTAATAGCCGGTAATGCGCATCCTGATTTTAAGATTTTACAACGAGATTATACAGATACGGATAGGAAAAAAATTATTAAGGCGATAAAAGATGGAGATGCGCTTTCAAATGATGAGCTTAAAGAATTAAAAAAATCAGCTTATATAAGAGTTGATGATGTGAGGACAATTAATGAGTTTTTGACCAGAAAATCTTCGACTGATGGTTGGCGAGTTGTGGTTATAGATAGTGTTGATGATATGAATTCTGCTGCCGCCAATGCAGTTTTGAAGATATTGGAAGAGCCTCCACATAAGACTTTGATGTTGCTGATTAGTCATAATCCGAATCGTTTGTTGCCAACAATAAAATCTCGTTGCGCTAAACTGGAGTTAAAACCTTTGAAAGATGAGGCGGTTTCTAGTTTGATTCGAAGATATCGTCCTGAGTTATCAGAGAAAGAAATTAAAAAAATTACGAAAATATCAGCAGGAAGTATTGGTAAAGCTTTAGTTTATGCAGATAATCAAGCCGCTGATATATATGATAATTTGTGTTCATTAGCTGCATCTGGAACTAATTTTAAGATTGTAGATGTTTTAGATTTTTGTAATAATGCGGTAATTAATGAAGAAACTTATGAGTTAACTAAAGAATTAATATTAAAATTTTTGAGTGATCATGCCAAAAATACGGAAAAGGTAATAGAAACAGCAGAATGTTGGAGTTTGGCAAGCAAAACATTTGCAGAAACCGAAAATTTAAATATGGACAAGAAACAAGCTTTAATGAATATTATTGTAAATATGTGTAAACAGATTTAAGAGGAATTAAATGTTAGTAGACAGTCATTGTCATTTGGATTTTGATGATTTTGAAGAAGATACCGCAGAAATAATTGAGCGAGCACGTGAAAATGGTGTTTGTATGATCTTAAATGCCGGAAATAATTTAAATGAATTGGATAATCAACTGGAATTATCAGAAAAATATCCGTTTGTTTATTCTGCGGTGGGGGTGCATCCGCATAACGCGGAAGAATATCCTGATTTGACAGCGGAGATATTAATTGAAAAGGCTCGACATAAGAAAATTATTGGCATTGGTGAAACTGGATTAGATTACTACTATGATTATGCACCTCGAGATTTGCAAATAAAATTGTTTAGAGAACATATTAAAGCTGCACAAGAAACAGGTTTGCCGATTATTATTCATAACCGTGAATCTGATGATGATATGATTGCAGAGTTGGATAAAGCTTATAAAGAAAAACCTTTTAGCGGGGTTATTCATTGTTTCAGTTCTTCGCGAAAATTAGCTGATTTTGCATTGTCAATAGGGTTTTATTTGTCAGCTTCGGGAATGATTACTTTTAATAAATGCGGAGAATTAAGAGATATATTTGAAAAAATCCCATTAAATAGATTATTAGTAGAGACAGATTCACCATTTTTAGCTCCGGTGCCTAAGCGAGGTAAACGCAATGAACCATCATATGTGATGTATACGGCAGAAAAATTAGCACAGCTTCGAGATATGCCTTTTGAGCAAATTGCACAAATTACTTCGGATAATTTTTGTAATTTGTTTAGAAAAGCAAGTGATAAAGGAAGAAGGGACTACAAATGAGTGAAGTTATAATTCTGGGGGCTGGGGCTGCCCCAGGTGTTCCATCATTATGTAATGGTTGGGGGAATTGTGATTCTTCTAATCCATATAATAGGAGGCGTAGGGCTGGAACTTATTATAATTTTAACGGAACAGAAATATTAATTGATACCTCACCTGATTTACGTCAACAGTTGCTAGATAATAATATTACAAAATTGGATGCTGTTTTATATACTCATTTACATGCTGATCATTTGCACGGAATTGATGATTTGCGAGAAATTAATCGGATAAATGTTTGTAATGTTGATTTTTATGCAACGAATGTGGTTTTGAAGAGGATAAACAAACGTGTTGAATATCTTATAACTTCACCAGATAAA
>JAZNVJ010000025.1:0-3505 GCA_045592765.1 Alphaproteobacteria bacterium
ATGGATAATCATTTTAGCTATCGGTGAATTACCTATGGCAATCTGCAAAATTATTTTGCTTCCCCAGTATCTCAAGTTTCGTAAGGAATATGTCGAAATTATCGATGATTTTCCGAGCAATAAAGACTGGTTATACGAAAAATCCAAGCTTCGTAAAACTGCCAAGTATCCGTGGTTATATGATTAACCTTTTAGCCTTGCTCTTTTGCAAGGCTTTTTTTATACCAAGAAAAAAGGTCCAACCTGAAATAAATCAGGAAGGACCTCAAAAGAGATAAAGACGCAAATCTCTTTTACGTTTTTTTGTTTAACCCATATACCCAGCAAGTCACGAGCGGAGCATATAGATGGCAGCCTGACACTCACGTGTGAGGTTATTAGCCAGTGTTATTATGTTTAACAAATCTAAATAGTATCATTTAAAAGGTTTCAGCTTCACTATCGTGCCAGCAAAATAATAAAGCAGAAACCTTTCCTCACCCCATTGGCAACATTCATCTAATTTCAACCCCTTGAAACGAAAACGAATTTGACGTCGGGTGAGTATATTTTATTAATTTATTCATAATTCGAAAGTAGTATTTTTGTACAACTATAATTGTTTTTTGTCAAGAATATATTTTTATTTTTTTTATTTCTTAAACTTTTTATTAAGATTTTAATCGTATGTTGTGAGTGATTAATTAAGAGAATATATTTTTTGGAGTTTGCACTATGTTTAAATATACAGATAATGATATCCGTAACGCCGCTTATTATATTTGGCAAAATAATGGTTGCCCTGCCAACACTCAAGCTCAAGATTGGGCTGCTGCCATCAACCAACTCAATGCTATGTCTACTTTGAAGTCTGCCAGCAAAAAATTAGCTTCTTCAAGAAGCGTTGCTGCTAAAAAAAGCGCCACTAAAGCTGCCGGATTGAAATCTGCAAGTTTGAAAACCATTATCTTGAAGCCTTCTTCTGCTTTGAAGAGTTCTACAAAAAAATCTTCTTCTAAAAAGTCTAAATAATTAGTAATTGTTCGGTAAATACTCAAAGTGCCTGATTATCAGGCACTTTTTTAATGCTTAAATACAAAATGAGTATAAATAAAATAAATGATGCAGGTATAAATAAAGAATGCTGCTAATTGAGCTAAATAAATACTTAAGCCAAACATATCAACGCAAATCCACAAAAAAATTGCGTTGCAAAAATAATTAAATACCCATGAAATTACACATTTATAATATTCGGCACACCAACCATCAGAGGAACAAAATACAAAAATCTTCATTCCCGAAAAAGAAATAAAAGAAGATACAATCCAAGCCACTAAAAGACTATATTGGTAATAAACTCTACCGACAATTAAAGATAAAATCACAAATAGCAAATAAATAAGAATCGAGTTAAATCCTCCCAAAAACAGCAAACGCAATTTTTCAGGCAGACGCAACCAAAAGTCCCAAAATCGATAAAAAATCTTTGTAAACATATTTATTTGCTCCTAAGTTAATAAATAGTAATTTTTAGATGATAAACAATAAGCATCGGCAAAAAATGCCGAGTTATTAATTTAGCTCGGCATTTTTAATGAGATTTGACTGTTTTTAACTTTTTAAATCAATTAAAAGTTCTAACATTTCGTTATTGGCGGTAAAACTCTGAGTATTTAAACTATAAGCTCGTTGAACTATTATCATATTAGAAAATTCTTCTTCAACATTAACTGCAGATTGCTCTAAAGCCTGCGCCTCAAAAATGCTATCATTTTCTAAGTATTGACTATCTCCAGTGGCAGAATTTGCTTCAAACAAAGTTCCGTTTATAGGGGTGAGATTTTCAGGTGAAGAAAAAGAAACAACAGCAAGTTTACCAAAATTATAAGAATCGCCATTACTATAATAGGCCTTAACAACCCCTTTGTTATCAATATATGCTTTAACAAAATCACCGGACTGAGCACCATCTTGCTCTACATAAGTTGTCCCAGGACCACCGGCTAATTGAGTCATATTAGAAATATTTAAATTGATACTATTGGTATCTCCGTCATCCCAATTAATCGCAACATCCAGATTTTTAGGAGTTACTAATTCTCCCCTATTATTAAAAATAACTTCGCTTACCGAACCAGTAGCAGTTCCGCCTTCAACTGAAAATGATAGTTCCCAAGTGTTATTCTGGCCTTCCACTTTATTAAAATGCATATTTAAAGTTTCACCATCATGAGTTGGCGCATAAACAGTTAAAGAGTAGTTGCTTTGTTCCACACCCGTTGCCGGAACATTGGCGGTAATGGTCATTTTAGTAGTAGGAATCGGAGGGATTTTTTCCGGATATTCAACAATTATATCTTCAGCTGCAACCCCAAAAGTATCTTTACCATCAAGAGATTTAAATCCTTGTACTTTTAATCCGCCGCTATTAACTAAATAAGTTACACCATTTTCGGTACGGGTAGAAAAATCTCCGGCTCTGGTATAATAGGTATAGTTACCGGAATCTTTTACTTCAAAAAAGGCATTATCGACACCTGAAATTGCTACATCAAAATTTTTGCCGGTACTTTGCACCACCCCACTTTGCAAAATATTGGTGCGATCATAATACCCTACCCCATTGATATCAACCCTTGATGATGATATTCCGGAATTATGACTTTTAACTACCGGAGATGAACCAAGCAAAGTATAAAACATTGTTTGGTTAGACTTGTAGCCCACAGTGCGCATATTAGCTATGTTGGTTGCAACCTGTTCAAGAGCGTGACCTTGTGCTGTCAAACCACTTGTTGCCGGCAAAAAAGAACTAAGAGCCATAATAAACCTCTCTCTATTTAAACTAACCTAATAACAAATATGCAAATTTCGTGCCAACAAAAAAACACTCGCCATTATTAAAATGACGAGCGTTAAAATAAATTATAATAACTATGCTTTTTTGCGTTTATCTACCAACATCAAATCAGGCTTCGCTTGTTCTGCAGGAATCGGAGATCCCATACGCATACAATGCCCATCTATATATGCACCAGGTTCAATGGCAATAGTATTATGAGTGGCATCACCAATAAGCTTTGCTGACTTAGCAATAAACAAATTATCTGCAGATGCTCTGCCACTTAATATACCATGCAATTGCAAATTGACAACTGTTACAGAACCAGAAACTGAGCCTTTTACTCCGATAATAAGCTCTTCACAACTGATATCTCCTTCTACTTGCCCATCTACATGAATTATCCCATCACTAATTATATCTCCCTTAATGCGAGTGTTTTCGCTCACAATACTTGGAACCGGAGCTCCTGTAGTGCTACGGCTTAATCTTCTGGCTAATTTGATATAAAGTAGTCTTTTTAGTTTTTTCATAAGTTTTCTCCTTATATTTTGGCCTGTATAAAAGGCATTGGATCAACTGGGTGACCTTGATATAAAATCTCATAATGTAAATGCGGACCGGTAGAACGACCAGTATTACCAACTTCTCCTAAAGGAGTGTCTACCTCTAGATAATCAC
>JAZNVJ010000026.1:0-2372 GCA_045592765.1 Alphaproteobacteria bacterium
AACAAGTAAATAAATGTTTTTTTCATAATCATATCCTATAGTGCACTGATTTATACTAGCAGATTATATCAATATTTTGGATATTAACAGTATTTATTTGCTTTTATTCAACTTTGTTGTATAAAAATTAATAAAGTGAAAAGTATAATGCTCTTAAGGGATATGAAAATAAGGTAAGCAAATAGTGTTTCTGGATATTTTTAATACAGTTTTCAAATATAAAGAAAAAGCCAGTCCGGATCGTTTGGGTGCTTATCCGGAGATGGTGCATGTTAATGCTATGCCCGAAAGAAGGTATTTGTGGACCTCACGAATGTTGGTGATACTTTCGTGTCTGAGTATTTGTTTATCAATGATGTTGGCGATGACAATTTATTTGTTATTGCCTCAAAGAGGCGCGTATCCAAGATTGTTGCAACGTAATGAATATTTTAGTCAGCTTGAATTTACGGATATAGCAGAAAAATATGTTCCGGTGTATAATCTGATTGCTGAGCAATACGTTGAAGAATACATTATGTTAAGACATGTTATTAGCAATGATTATGATGAACTTGTCTCCAGATGGGCTCCAGGAGCAAAGTTATATTGGTTATCATCATCTAAGGTTTTTAAGCATTTTGTAAGTTTGGATGCGGAAGAAAGCATTAAAAAATTTCGTTCTCAAGAGTTGATAAGGTTGGTTGAGATTGAATGGATTAAACCGATGGCAAAAGGGTTGTGGAGTGCACAATTTATTACGTTGGATTATTTGCCCGATAATGAAAAACCAATAATAAATATTTGGCGTGCGTATTTGCGTACAACGTTTACGACAATTAATTATGCAAATTATCGGCAAAGAGCAATGAACCCTTATGGGTTTTTAGTGCTAAACTACTCTTTATCATATGTTGGCACTCCAGATAAACCGGAGAGTTATTTGAATACGGCGAAAGATGTTCGTAATCAGTTATATCCGTATTAGCAGGATAGAAAAATATGAGTAATTGGTTTTCGGTGGTATTTAAATATCGGGAGAAGAAAAGTCCTGATGTGCTAGGGAAATATCCTGAAGCAGTACATGTAAATGCTTTTCCTGAGCGTAGGTATTTATGGACGTCCAGATTTTTAGTTATTTGCGCATCTTTTAGTTTGAGCCTGACAATTTTTCTTTCAATAACAATTTATTTGCTGATACCTCAAAGAGGGGCGATGCCTTCATTGTGGGTGGAGCAAAAAATGACTTCATCTTTAAGTGCTGTTAATAAACAAGAAGTTTGGGTGACCGCAGATAAGCTTATGGAAGAAAATACAGTGCGTAGGTATGTTAAACTACGTCACAAATTTAATAGTGAACATAATAGACAAATGAATTTGTGGGAAACAGATTCTGAATTTTTTGAGCTTTCAACACCTAAAATTTATAACGAATTTGTGAGAAATATGGATTATGCTAAAGTTGCATCTTTAATATCTATAGGAATGAATCGAGAGGTGGAAATTGAATATGCGGAAAAAATGGAATCGGGAATGTGGGCAGTTAGGTTTAATACAATAACATCATTTGAAGGCAATCTTGATAAATTAAAAGAATTTTGGCTAGCATATATAAAAGTAGCTTATAAAAAGCAGGATGTGAATGATAAGAGGACTGCATATAATCCTCTTAATATTAAAGTTATCGACTATACGTTGGCGTATGTCGGCAATGATAAAAAGCAAGAAACACATATGGAACTTGCTCGTAAAGCTGCTGAAAGTAAAGAATAATTTTATTGTTTACTTATCTTTTTATCCAATTTTTCTAGCTCATCAATATAAGATGAGATTAAGCTTAATCCTTTATTCCAAAATGCTGGATTTTTTGCGTTCAATCCAAATGGCTTAAGAAGGTCATCATATTTTTTTATACCGGTTTGAGAAAGCATTTGTAAATATTTATCAGCAAAATTTTTAATGTTCCCTTCTTGATATACCTGATATAGAGAATTAACCAAACAATCTGCAAAAGAATAAGCATAAACATAAAACGGACTATGAAAGAAATGACTCACAATTGACCAAATGCTACTACTATTTTTATCTACAATTACATGTTTGCCTAAAGATTCTTGCATTTCTTCTTGCCATATTTGTTCAATACGTTCGGATGATAATTCTCCTGATAAGCGTTCTTGATGAACTCTGGTTTCAAAGCAATGGAATGCAATTTGTCTTAGGGACGTGTTTATCATATCATTTACTTTGGAGGCAATTAAGCATAGTTTTGCTTTGTCGTCATCCAATTTGTTTAGTAAAGATTGGAAAGTTATCATTTCGGCAAATACAGATGCAACTTCTGCTAAAATCATAGGAGTATCCTCGTTAAGTTCTCCTTGTTTTATAGCTAA
>JAZNVJ010000027.1:0-7113 GCA_045592765.1 Alphaproteobacteria bacterium
TAATGACTAATAACTAATGACTAATCAACTATTTGGCTTTTTTCCACCCAAAAGGTTAACCAGTTCAACTGGAAACATGGCAATAGTTTGTGATTGTGAAGATGAGATATCTTTCATTGTTTGCAATGTTTTGAGCTGAATTGTAACCGGACTTTGCTCCAATGTTTGTGCTGCTTCAAGCATTTTTTTAGCGGATTCAACTTCACCTTGAGCAGATATAATCATTGCTCGGCGATTGCGTTCTGCCTCAGCTTGCTTGGCCATAGCCCGTTTCATATCTTCAGGTAGTTCAATTTCTTGGACATTAATTGCGTCAATATCTACGCCCCATTTATCGGTAGCCATATCAACAATACTTTTAATTTCATCACCGATACGTTTTCTTTCGGATAAAATGGTATCAAGATCATTAGTTCCCACCACATCTTTGAGGGCAGATTGACTTTGTTGTATTACCGCTAAAACATAATCAGAAATTTCCACTACTGCTTTTTCGGGATCTTTAACTCTAAAGTATACCACAGCATTGATGTTAACCGGAATATTGTCTTTAGTCATAACCTCTTGTTTGGGAACATCAACAGTCATAATTCGCATGTCAATTTTTTCCATGGTTTGAATATAAGGTACAAACCATCTGAGTCCGGGGTCTCTGGTGCTGGTGTAGCGTCCAAGCGTAAAGACAATACCTTTTTGGTACTGCATAACAATTCTGAAACCGGGGATAACCAAAAAGACAATTACCACAAACAAAAATGGTAGCAATAATAAGCCGTCATCAATCATTTTAATTTTCTCCTTAAAAGCTAAATATTGGTTGTAATTATAAAATTATTACAACAAAAAGCAATATGAAAAGACTTATTAATAGTTAAAAACTTCTGGAAAGTATTTTTAATTTGTTTTATTATCGGCGCAATCAAAGTCTGAAGATATATAAATAAGACAAATTTAAGGAGATTGTAATGAAAAAAATTGCCGTTATCGGAGCCGGATTGGTTGGGGCAACATCTGTTTATGCAATGATGCTGAAAGAGATTGCCGATGAAATAGCTTTGATTGATATTGATGATAAGCGTTCAAATGCCGAGGTTTGGGATATTCGTCATGGTTTTCCGGAACTAAGCAAAACTGTTGTAAAAAAATAAAAAAGAGGAAAGCAATTTCCTCTTTTTTATTTGCTATCTTAAGAGTAGTTTTTTTCCTTCTATCTCATTTTCAAATTTTTCCAAGTTTTGGTGAACAGAATGAGAAAAACTCTAAAGGCTGAAACAGAAATCATAAACCGAAGAACACTGCTTCATAAAAGAAGTTATAAAATTAATTTTATTTATCTTTTAATATTATTGTAAATACCATTCCACAGTTTTAACAATTCCAGTATCAAAGTTTTCATCAGCTTTCCAACCAAGTTCTGTTTCTAGTTTAGTAGCATCTATAGCATAGCGGAAATCATGTCCGGCACGATCTTGCACATAAGTGATGAGCTCTTCATATTTTTGACCATTGTTACGAGGACGTTTAGCATCTAAAATTGCACAAATAGTCTTTACAATTGTAATGTTATTACGTTCATTTCGACCACCAACATTATAAGTCTCACCAGCTTTACCTGTGTGATAAATTAAGTCAATAGCTTTACAGTGATCCAACACATAAAGCCAGTCACGAATATTCTCCCCTTTACCATATATAGGTAGTGGTTTTTCATTCAAGCAGTTACTAATAATTTTGGGAATAAGTTTTTCATTATGTTGTTTGGGGCCATAATTGTTTGAGCAATTAGACGTTGTTACATTCATACCAAATGTATGATGAAATGCTCTTACCAAAAAGTCAGAACTAGCCTTGGAAGCAGAGTAGGGGCTGTTTGGTGCATAAGGAGTAGTTTCTTCAAACATTCCCTCATCACCCAAAGTTCCATATACTTCATCAGTTGAGATATGGTGAAATCTGCAATCTTCATAGCCTGATTTATATTGGTTAGGAGCACTCATCCAAAGTTTTCTGGCTGCTTCTAGAAGGTTGAATGTTCCTAAGATATTAGTATTAATAAAAGCTCTTGGCCCGGAGATTGAGTTATCTACATGGCTCTCAGCGGCAAAGTGGATTACACCTCTGATATCATTCTTAGCAAACAAGTCCTCAATAAACTCGGCATCACAAATATCGCCCTGTACAAACTTATAGTTTGGCATATTTTCACATTCTTTAACATTATTCAAGTTGCCTGCATATGTGAGCTTATCAAGGTTAATAATCTTATATTCAGGATATTTTTCACAGAAATATGGCACAAAGTTAGAACCAATAAATCCAGCACCGCCGGTAACTAAAATTGCTTTAGACATTTTATTAAACTCTCCTTCCAATTAGGGATTTGTATGTTGAATACATTTTTAATTTTTTCTTTATTGAGCACACTATAAAATGGACGAATTGCTTTGGTTGGATATGCTGAAGAAGCGATAGGATTAACTTTACAATTTAAACCTGACAACCTCATAATTTCGGTAGCAAAATCATACCAAGAACACACACCTTCATTAGTATAGTGATAGATACCTTTGTTTTTTTCATTCATTTGTGGCAAAATATCAACAATCGCCTGAGCCAAATCTCCGGCAAAAGTCGGACTTCCAATTTGGTCAGTAACTACATTTAAGTTTTCTTTTTCAGCACCTAAACGACGCATAGTTTTTACAAAATTATTTCCATAAGCAGAATATAACCATGCAGTGCGAATAATAACTGCCACTTTAGCATTATCCAATACAGCCAATTCTCCTGCACGTTTAGTACGTCCATAAACCGAAATAGGGTTGGCCTCATCTTCCGGCAAATATGGCTTATAATTGTTACCATCAAAAACATAATCAGTTGATATATGAATTATTTTAGCTCCAGATAAGGCTAAATTACGTACCCCGTATTCATTAATTTTTTTAGCGGTTTCTTGATCATCTTCAGCTTTGTCAACAGCTGTATAAGCAGCGCAATTTATAATGGTATCAATTTGGTTATTACTTATGAACTTCTTAACAGCACTTAAATCGGTTATATCCAATACATCAACATCAGCAAATATTGCTTTCGGCAGTATTTTTTGTAATTCAGTTCCGAGCTGTCCATTAGCTCCTGTAACTAATATTTTATCGTTCATCAGGAATGTTCTCCAAACGATTTGCTAAGCGGTCTTTTTCTGAGGTTATAACTTTGTCTGCAGGTATTTTCCAATCAATGCCAATTTCAGGATCATCATAACGAATACCAAATTCGGCTTCCTTACAATATAGGTTATCACACTTATAAGCAAAAATTGCTTCTTCACTCAAAACTGAAAAACCATGCAAAAATCCACGAGGTATAAATAGTTGTCGTTTGTTTTCTTCCGATAGTTCAACCGCCACATGTTTTCCAAAAGTAGGCGAGTTTTTGCGAATATCAACAGCGACATCCAAAACCGTACCTTTAAGTACTCTTACTAATTTAGCTTGTGAATGTTTACCTAATTGACAATGTAAACCTCTAATTACGCCATAGCTTGATTTGGATTGATTATCCTGTACAAAATGGTTGGGAATACCATTTTTAGTAAACTCGGCTTCATTATAGCTTTCAAAAAAATAACCACGCGCATCTTCAAATATGCGAGGTTCGACTATAAAAACACCATCAATTTCTGTTTTAATAAAGTTCATGATATTCCTCATATACTTTTTTTAAATAATTCTTGTAATTTCCATCTTTGAGTTCATTGATTAAGGCCATCATTTGCTCATCATTAATAAAGCCTCTACGATATGCTATTTCTTCAATGCATGCGATTTTTAAACCTTGGCGTTTTTCAATGATTTGTACAAAAGCCCCTGATTCCATCAAACTTTCTGGTGTTCCGGCATCAAGCCATGCATTACCTCTACGCATTGGTACAACAGAGATACGTTTTTCTTGTAGGTATAGATTATTAAGATCAGTAATTTCCAATTCGCCACGAGCAGATGGTTTAAGTTTTCTGGCTTTTTCTATTACATCAGATGGGTAAAAATATAATCCTACTGAAACATAGTTAGATTTGGGGTTTTTAGGTTTTTCTTCAATAGATATAGCATTAAAATCTTTATCAAATTCTACCACTCCAAAACGTTCTGGATCGGAAACATGATAAGCAAATATTGTAGCGCATTTGCTTTTATTATTTTCAACAGCTTCTTTAAATGTATGAAACTGTTCTCCCATATAGAAAATGTTATCACCCAATATCAAACAAACATCGTCATTACCCACAAAATCAGCACCAATTGTAAATGCTTGTGCAATTCCTTTAGGCTCATTTTGAATTGCATAACTAATATTAAGTCCAAGCTTTTCGCCATTTCCGAACAAACGTTCAATATTTGGGGTGTCTTGAGGAGTAGATATAATCAAAATTTCTTTAATACCAAACAACATTAAGGTTGAAAGCGGATAATAAATCATTGGTTTATCATAAACTGGCAGCAATTGCTTAGATGTTATTTTGGTTAGAGGATAAAGTCTTGTTCCGCTACCTCCAGCTAATATGATTCCTTTCATATCTCGATCTCCTAAATCTGATTATATATTTTTTTCAACAATTCATATATTTGATATCATTGCTACAAAGCCATAAATTTTTCACAAATTTATTAACTATAATACGTTGCATACAATTAAGCATTAATTTATAAAATATTGTTTATTATCCTAAACAAATACTAAATTCTTATACTCCTTTTTATACATAAAAGTCAACTTTAATTCTATAAAAAGACACATTTCAATATCTAAAATTTTTTTATAAAAAAAAGAATATTATAGAGTGTTCCTTTAAATCATTTTTAACCTTATGTGAAAATTGCATTTTAAGGGATATAGCACCAAATATTTTAGTATTTAAAATAATGCACTTTAAAAGAGTATTTCAATATTAATGGAAGAATTGGATATGCTTTTGTTGATATAAAAACGAATACAAATCGAAAAAATTACACAGGTTTCTTTTTATGTAAATGTTCATAAATATCTTCTGTTTATTTACAAAGATCCCCGTCACAAGCAAGCTTGCCACGGGGTCTCAATTTTTACAGTCCCAGAACTTCTCTAGTTGTTCTGTTTCCGTTTCCGTTTTGTTGAAGCTTTGTTTTTAGCTCCTGATTAAATACGTAATTGCCTTCGGCATCATACATATCTTTTACAGCAAGCTTTTCAAAGCTCTTAACTGGGTAGTCAAGAAGTTCTTCAATGGTAATATTACCATCAAATACGTTCATTAATACCCAAGCATACTTCTTTGCATGCTCCTTACTAGAGGCGCGAGAGTACTGTCTTTCTTTTCCTTCAGCAGTATAAACTACCGCAAGATCAGATGCTAATACCTCTTCTCCATTTTGGAGCTTTATGCATAATGGAGAGTTTTCAAAACCGGCCAGACCACACCACAAGCCATATCGCTTAAGTGCAGCTAGCTGATTGTCGTTAAATCTTTTTCCTTCAAAATAAGGGAAAAGTCGTCCCCAATCTGCATAATAAGCATCTGTGTCAAACGCCTGAAGTCGTTCATTGTATGACAATACCTTGCCATATGAATCAAACTTCTTGAAATTGGCGTATTTGACATTAAAAGATTCGCTAAGGTATGCATCAAGCATCACCCAGTCACCAGGTTCTTTAAACCTTTCCTCTGTAACCTCCTCGGTAACAGTAGCGACTGGCTTTTCTTCCCTATCACATCCTTTAAAGAGCAAAGCCCCAAGAAGGATAAGTGCAATAAGTCCCAACACAGCCCAAAGCCATCCAAGGTTGCGCTCTTTGGTTTCTCTCGGTTTTCTTTCTGGCAAATTAATCGCCTTCCAGTTAACCTTCGTAAGCAACCAGATAAGCAATCCCAGAAGAATTGCTCCAAGTACCCACCACTTTATACTCCAGATGAGCTTAGCAAGAGCTACGATGCCTACGCCAAGCCAATAAAGGATGAAGCCTACAAGTGAGAGCGCAAGGATGAGACCTAGTACTTTAAAGTTCACAATGATTGTGAACTGCAATCTACCATTGCCAAGGTTTTGACAACGGAAAGGGTTTTGAATTTTTTGCATATTGCTTGTTTGTTATGAAATCCCCTATTTGATTTAGATTTTTCAGAGGATTTCTGGTTAATTAATTATTCAATTAGCCGAACCACTTCAATGCACGATATTCTCAAATCCATGGCAAAACCACAACATGAAAAAATCTTTCTAATAACATCTACAATAATTCGGTATAGGATTTTATTATAACACAATTTTGAAAGTGATACAATACAAAATTGTGCTATTTGGACTGAAACGACTTATACCGCATTGAAAAACAAAGATAGTTTATATGACTAGTTCGTGAAAATTACAAAAATAGCTATTTTTGAAAAACGAACATTCGAACTCGCTGAAAGGTTTGGAAATAAAAGAAAAAGCAGGCATTTTTCAGCCTGCTGTTTGTATTGGCGATACTTAACTCACGATTTCCGAGCTAAAGATACTAGATTTTTAAAGAAAATAAAGCTATAATAAAGCTATACATATTAATAAGTGAGATATATCATGAAACAGAGGGATATTTTTATAGTTAGCCAAGACGGACTTAATCCTGAAGTAAATCAAATTGCTGTCGAAGCAATCAGTGAGCTTATGGCGTGTTTTCCCTCATATAAAAATGATTATCCGATTACTAACCTCGGCGCGTGGAAAGATGACGGATATATATATCCTAAAAACGGACAACTTTATTTGGCGCCATATAAAAGTACCCGCTGGCATATTGAAAATGCCAAGCGGGATGCTGTCAATGACGGGCGTCCCCATCAATTAAATGCAAGTACTTTATTTCAAACAATGCAAGAAGATCCCACAAATCAAGAAATTCCTCAATTTACAATATTGCTGACAAAAGACGACTTATACCCTAATCGTCAAATGAATTATTGTCTGGGGATGGGAGATGAAGGAATTGGGTGTGTTGTTTCTGCCCGTCGATTTTCAGATGCAAACGGCAACCTGATTGATCGTGAAAATTTCAAAACAGTATTAATGCATGAGTTTGGACATGTTATTGGACTAA
>JAZNVJ010000028.1:0-6199 GCA_045592765.1 Alphaproteobacteria bacterium
AAAAACAACCCTCGCTTAATTTTAAGCGAGGGTGTAAAATCTTGTTTTAACAATTTTATTATTTAGCAGCTTTTTTCTTTGCGATAGATTTTTTTATCTTTTTAGCTTCTTCGGTTAATTTGCTGTTAGATGTAGATTCTAAATAAGCATCCAAACCTCCATTGTGTTCAATAGAACGCAAAGTTTTAGAGCAAACTTTTAATTTGAAGATTTTGCCGAGAGTATCGCTCAACAAAGAAACAACTTGCAAGTTCGGCAAAAAACGACGACGAGAACGATTGTTAGCGTGGCTAACATTATTACCGCTTTGTACGCCGGTGCCGGAAATATCACATTTTTTAGACATTATTTTATCCTTTTCAACAATATTGTTGCTTGGTTTAATACATATAAAAGGGGCAATAGTCAAGTAAAAATTTGAAAAAAAAGAAAATATAGGCCTTTGCAAACATTTTACTGGAAAAAATATATTTTTTATAGTAGTTACATAAGGTGTCTGATGTACTCGTAGCTCAGTTGGATAGAGCATCAGCCTCCGACGCTGAGGGTCGTGGGTTCGAATCCCTCCGAGTACGCCATTTGTATCTTAAAAAAGGAATAAAACATGAGCATTATTTTGACAGGAGATCGTCCAACCGGAAAACTGCATCTGGGACATTATGTCGGTTCGCTAAAACGTAGAGTTGAGCTGCAAAACAGCGGAGAGTTTGATAATATTTATATAATGATTGCCGATGCTCAGGCTTTGACGGATAATGCTGATGATATAAACAAGGTGCGCAATAATATATCTGAGGTTGCGCTGGATTATTTGGCTTGTGGTTTGGATCCTAAAAAATCTACTATCTTTATTCAGTCACAAATACCGGAGCTTTGTGAGCTGTCTTTTTATTATATGAATCTGGTAACAGTTTCCAGACTGCAAAGAAATCCCACGGTTAAAAACGAGATTCAAATGAGAGGGTTTAATCATAGTATACCGGTAGGTTTTTTTACTTATCCGATTAGTCAGGCTGCAGATATCACAGCTTTTAAGGCAGATGTGGTACCGGTTGGTGAAGATCAGCTACCAATGATTGAACAAACCAGAGAGATTGTTCGCTCATTCAATTCTTTGTATAAAGAAGTTTTGGTTGAGCCTAAGGCGGTTTTGCCAAACAGTAGTGTTTGTGCAAGATTGCCGGGGTTGGATGGTGCTGCTAAAATGAGCAAGTCATTAGGTAATTGTATTTATTTGGCCGATTCAGAAAAAGATATTAAGAAAAAAGTACAAAGTATGTTTACTGATCCGACTCATCTTAGAGTAGAAGATCCGGGGCATACCGAAAACAATCCGGTATTTATTTATTTGGATGCGTTTTGTAAGGATGAACATTTTGCAGCATTTTTGCCGGGTTATCAAAATCTTGATGAGTTGAAAGCTCATTATCAAAGAGGCGGTTTAGGCGATGGTATGGTTAAGAAGTTTTTGAATGAAGTTTTACAAAATGAGCTTCGACCAATCAGAGAAAAAAGAGAAGAATTGGCTAAAGATTTGGGTGCAATTTTTGCGATGTTAAAAGAAGGTAGTGAAAAAGCGCAAAAAGTAGCAGCGCAAACTTTAGATGAAGTTAAAAGTGCAATGGGAATTAATTATTTCAGAGACAATTCATTGATTAAGTAAAACAAAGATATGTTAAACCCTCCGACAGTAAAACTGCGGAGGGTTTTGCTTAAGGATTACACTTGGGACAAGGGTCGTATCCTCGTACTGATCCTGTCCATCCGATTTCTCCGCCATAGAGTTCTTTGCCGCATTTGTTGCAGAAAGGACGAAGATGTCCGTTTTTCTCTCTCCATATAACGGGGTTGACAGATTCGTCAGGAGTGGAGTTGATGCATACATCTATGTCTATGATTGGTGGAAATTTGTTTTTGCGCAATAACGTTTTGAATCTTGGTTCTTCTAAGATTCCGTGTTTGTTTGTACGCGCAAACAAGCTTCCGACCTGAGAGGCTACGTTTTTCAAGTCAAAACCTCGTTCAGTATAGAATCTGGAGATGTTTTGTTGTAGCGAGCCGGTGTAGTCGTATTTGAAATCTTTGGCACTCTGTAAGATGTTGCGTACTCTGGATACAGCTAGTTCGTAGTGAATACCCTCAATCGGTTTGCCGAGCAGGGTAAGAGCTTCGGCCGTGTAGATTAACTTCTTCATAATTATTTTATTTTAATAGGTTTCTGATTTTGCCTTAGCATAAATTTTATTATTTGACAAGAGTGTTTTGACAAAAAATACAAAATTAGTTGTTTTTACAGCGCTTATCCATAAGTCTATCGCTATCGGGGAGGTCTTCTTGTTCACCAAAATTATACATATCTCTGGCAAAAGCGCATTCGTCATCTCTTTCCGGTAAGGAATCTATCAGACTTTCCGGTAAATGAGGGGGAATGAAAAAGTCATTAACATCAAAATCTTGATAGTTGGGGCGAAAAGAAGTCATAATTTTTCTCCTTTAATGGTTGTTTTTGTATTATTTATGCTTAAGATTTGGAATTTAAATAGATAAAAAATACTTGCTTATTTTTAGGGGTGAGGTATAAAAATAGATGTTTTTTTAGGAGAAAAGAAATGGCTTGTAATAATCCGAAATGTAAGAATCCTGATTGTACCTGTGGTGATAATTGCAATTGTGATGAAAACCATCAGTGTTCGGAAAATAATAAAGAATCATCAAAAAGCGGATGTTGCTGTAATAAAAACAAATAGGAACAGCGTTTATGTTAAAATTTGACCGAGGTGATAAATGGAAAAATCGGTTACGGATGTTGCGTAACTATCAATTTAATCCTGCGGCTTTTGCTGTTTTACAATTAGATAAATCTTTTAAAAAAGAATTATATCGCAAGCTTATACACCTCAGTTCTCTTTGGATACCAGCAGTTATTTATTTGGCTCATTCCGGAGTTTCGGTTGCTTTGTTTGCGACATTGTTGGTTGGAGACGCGGTATTAGAATATGCTAACTACAAAAGGTATCCTTGGGCAAGAGTAATATTCGGTTTTTTGTTTTCTCGGACAATGCGTAAGCACGAAACTGTACACGCCAGATTTCAGGCTTCCGGTTCTATGTATGTGATGGCTTCGGCAATCGTTTGTGTTATTCTTTTTTCTAAGTTGGTGGCGGCAATATCTCTTACGGTTATGCTGGTATCTGATACTGCGGCAGCGTTGTTTGGGAAAGCATATGGCTCAAGAATGTTATATAAAAGCAAATCTTTGGAAGGGACAACGGCGTTTTTTGTTTCAGCCTTGGTGGTAAATATGCTTTATTCGCCGGTTTATCCTTTTAATGTGGTTAGTGTTGTAGCTTGTCTTGCCGCAACCTTGGCCGAGGTTTTTGAAGATAAGTTGGATATTGATGATAATTTTTCTATTCCGCTAGTGGTGGGAATGGTTTTAACGTTTTTTAATTTGTAGAGGAGAAGGGTGATGGCAGAGAATAAAGAACCTTCACAAAGACAACTCAGAGTGGCACAAGAAATCAGAAAAATAATTGTGAATTTTATTGATAGAGGCGAGGTGCGCAACCTGGAAGGAATTGATACGATGGTAACGGTTACCAAAGTTACCGTATCTCCGGATTTGAAATATTGTACCGTATGGTTTATGACCACCAACGGCAACTATTTGCAAGAAGTGTTAGGAGGTTTACAGTTAGCAGCAAATTTCTTTCGCAAGCAAGTGGCGACAAAAACAGCTTTACGTTATGTGCCGGAAATTAATTTTAGAGTTGATAAAAGCTTTGAAGAAGTAGATAAGATAGAAAAACTACTTAGAGATCCTCACGTGGCTCAAGATTTGAAATAAAATAGATTCTTTGGGTTTGACAAAAAAAATTGTAGTGATAATAATACAGTAAAATTGTATAATCATTAAATTATTATTATGGAATTTTCTATAGTTTCTAACATCCAGCTTATTAAGGTTGGAGAAGGCAAAACAGTAGTAAGGTACTATAATGCCGAAAAAGATTGCTTTGTGCGTATTTGTAAAGCCAAAGATGTTTCTGTACGAGCTCTTCCTGATACGGAAAACAAATTGATTGTTGCTGACGAGCAAGTGTGGGTTTTGTGGGATGATCGGTTGCATTTTGTGTATTCAAAAAATGCGGAAACCATGTTGTGTGAAGAAACATGGAGAGAGAATCATAGTTTGAAAAAGTATGATTTATCACAAACACCATTGCCTTTTAATCATTTGTTTGTGTATCTTGTCGACAAAGAAATTAAAGATTGGGCAGCTGTTCGTAGTTATGAAGCAACAGGAAAATCTCAGGTTAAGATTGTTGAGTATCCTAGTGAGCAAAAAAGCACATTTATGCTTAGTTTTTCTGAAGATGAGTTGTTTTTTGTTGCAATTGCCAGAATTAAATGCTGAAAAATTATTTTAAGCCAAAGAGTGTTGCTCTTTGGCTTTTTTTGTTTTAAATTTGATAAGGGTGAAAATAATAATTTTTTTAGAGGTAAAATGAAGCATAAAGGCGATAAAATCAGCGGTTGGTTGATAATTGATAAAGAAACCGGAATGGGTTCAACCCAAGTGGTTGGAAAAACTCGCTATTTGTTGCAAGCGGCTAAAAACGGACATTGTGGAACGCTTGATCCGTTTGCTACAGGAGTGTTGCCGATAGCTTTTGGTGAGGCAACGAAGTTGATCCCTTATGTGACAGATGGAGACAAAGAATATGAATTTTGGCTTAAACTTGGAGCAACTACCGATACTCTTGATTGTGATGGGGTTGTTGTTGCTGAAGGTGGAAGAGTTCCAACTAAAGAAGAAATTGAAGCAATATTACCTCAATTTGTTGGTGAAATAGCACAAATTCCTCCTGCATATTCGGCAATTAAGATAAATGGGCAAAGAGCTTATGATTTGGCTCGCAAAGGGCAAGAGGTGCAAATTCCGGAGCGTAAAATCACAATTTATGGACTTGAGCTGTTGGAAATGTGCGAATCTGATGTGGCACATTGTCGAGTCCAATGCTCAAAAGGGACTTATGTACGTACTCTTGGAGCAGATATTGCAAAAAAACTCGGTACAATAGGGTATTTGCAAGCGTTAAGACGTACAAAATGCGGAAAATTTGATGTTTCGGATACGATTTTGCTGGAAAATTTAAAAAATATAGAGTATGTTGAGGATCGCCAAAGAGTTTTGCTTCCGGTAATAACGTGTCTGTGCGACATCACGGATATCGCCGTAACCGAGGCAGATGCTGTCAAGCTAAAACAAGGTCAAAGCTTGTCGCCTAAGACTTATCAAGTGGATCATTTGATAGGGCAAGAGGTGAGCGCAACTTGCAACGGAAGTTTGGTAGCAATGGTGCGAATCGATGAGCGAAAAATTGCTCCGGTTCGAGTTTTTAACTTTTAATATAAGGAAAATATGATGTCGATTTCTAATGAAGAAAAGAAAAAATTGGTTGAAGCTTATGGCTTGAACCCAAATGATACCGGTTCTCCGGAAGTTCAAATCGCTATTTGGACAGCTGAAATTAATAACCTGATTGAACACTTTAAGACACACGCTAAAGACACCCACTCTCGTTTGGGTTTGATGAAGAAAGTTAGCCGTCGTCGTCATCTTTTGGACTATTTGAAAGGTAAGAGCGAAGAGCGTTATCAGGCTTTGATTAAGAAGTTAGATCTCAGAAAATAAGGGAAAATTGTTTTATGAGCAATCTAGAGCGATTTTGTGCGGTCTTAGAAAATTCATGTACCTACTTGTACACTAAAATTTTCTTCGCCACAAAAAATCACTTTATCTTACTCCCTAAAACAAATTTTTCAAAAATATTGAGATTTTCTTAAAATAAGAACTGCGGGGGAATGGGCTTTCGCAGTTCTTTTGATTAAAAAATCCTGCATGGGGCAGGTAGAGGTTATATGAAAGGAAAAAGAAATATGATCGATTTTAAGGTATGCCGCAAAGAGATGGAATGGGGCGGAAGAAAATTAATATTAGAAACAGGTAAAGTTGCCAGACAAGCTACAGGTGCGGTAATTGTTACCTATGGTGAAACACAAGTTATTGCAACGGTATGTGCGGCAAAAGAGGCAAAGGCAGATCAAGATTTCTTTCCTTTGACAGTTAATTACCAAGAAAAATATTATGCAACCGGAAAAGTTCCGGGCGGTTTTATGAAACGTGAAGGCAAGC
>JAZNVJ010000029.1:0-6734 GCA_045592765.1 Alphaproteobacteria bacterium
GAAATCAGCATCAATTACTGATCCTCCAACAACACTTGCTGTTGCTTTAACAAACATCGCCTGAATTGCAGAACCATTATTTAATTCTTTAATATCCATAATTTGATCCTCAAAAAAAAATTACCTAACAACACCAATGCAAATATCGTGCCATATTTTAAACCAATCAAGTTTGAACCTCATTTAAGCAATCTTAGTTTTCACAAAAAACATCTGTTTTTTTGCGTTTTTCGCATCATTTTATCATCTTTTTATGCAAAAACTCATATTTTTTATTGTTTTTTTGCATAATTTGATATACCAATAAAAGGAGTTTATTTTTTAACCAAAGAAAGTGAGTAACCATTATGTCAAGTTCTTTAGACACTAAAGTTATTGGCAAACTTGCCGAAATTTTAGATAAAAACAACCTTACCAACATAGAGTATGAGGACGAAAACTGCCACATTACTCTTGGTCGCAACATTCAAGTTCAAACAAGCGCTCCTATTGTAAGCGCTCCTGTCGCCCCAATTGTATCTCACACTCCGGTGATTACCTCAGAAACAGCTACAACTGAAAAAACATCTGAAGATTATACTAACAGTCCTAATACCATTAAATCTCCTATGGTCGGCGTTGTCTACCTTTCTCCAGACCCCAACTCTGCCAACTACGTAAAAGTCGGTGATAGCATTAAAGAAGGAGATATAGTGTGCTTAATTGAAGCAATGAAAACCTTTAATCCGGTAAAATCTCACAAAAGTGGTACCGTAACTAAAATTTTGGTAGAAGGCGGAGATCCAGTTGAATTTGGTGAACCCTTAGTTGTAGTAGAATAATAAACAGGATTAACGTATGTTTGAAAAAGTACTTATTGCAAACCGTGGAGAAGTAGCGCTTCGCATTCATCGTGCTTGTAGGGAAATGGGCATCAAAACCGTTGCGGTTCATTCTGAAGCTGATGCAACAGCCATGCATGTACGCTTGGCAGATGAATCTGTTTGCATTGGACCAGCTCGCTCATCTGAATCATATTTAAATAAATCAGCCATTATTTCTGCTGCTTTGATTACCGGAGCAGATGCAATTCACCCCGGATTCGGATTTTTGTCAGAAGACGCCGACTTTGCTGAAATGGTAGAAGAACATGGCATTGCTTTCATTGGTCCAAAATCTGAACAGATGCGTCTCATGGGAGATAAAATAACTGCTCGCAAAGTTGCAGAAGAAGCTGGTTTACCTGTAACACCCGGATCGCCGGCACTAGAAAGTGTAGAACACGCTCTTGAATGGGCTAACAAAATCGGTTATCCGGTAATTGTCAAAGCAACCGCAGGCGGTGGCGGTAAAGGTATGAAAATTGCTTTTAATGACGAGGAAATGAAAGAAGCTTACACTCTGGCTCGAGCCGAAGCAAAAGCATCTTTTACCAGTGACGTAGTTTATATGGAAAAATATTTACAAAAACCCCGCCATATTGAAATTCAAGTTCTTGCAGATAGTTATGGTAACGTTGTTCACTTAGGAGAGAGAGATTGTTCAATTCAACGCAAAAATCAAAAAGTGATTGAAGAAACTCCATCTCCGGCTCTTAATCAGCAACAACGAACCGAAATTGGTAATATTGTACGTCAAGCTATTGAGAAAATTGGTTATACCAGTGCCGGAACATTAGAGTTTTTATTTGAAGATGGTCGTTTTTACTTTATGGAAATGAATACTCGACTTCAAGTAGAACATCCTGTTACCGAGGCGGTTACAGGAATTGATATTGTCAGAGAACAAATTCGTATTGCCAGTGGAGCTGCATTAGAATTTTCTCAAGACGACATCACATTTAACGGACATGCCATTGAGTGTCGTATTAATGCAGAAAATCCAGCAACATTCTCTCCCTGCCCTGGTAAAATAAGTGAATGGCACGCCCCCGGTGGATTAGGAGTAAGAGTAGATTCGGAAATATATTCCGGATATAGTATTCCACCATTTTATGACAGCATGATTGCTAAACTTATTGTTAGCGGAAAAACACGCAATGCCTCTTTAATGAGATTACGCCGAGCTTTGGAAGAATTTGTTATTGATGGCGTACAAACCACCATTCCATTACACCAAAGCATAATCTCTCAATCAGAATTTATTGACGGGCAATACAATATTCATTGGCTAGAACATTTCTTAAAAGAAAAATTCCCTAATGAATAATAAAATCCCCCATAAAAATTATGGGGGATTTTATCATCTTATTTATTTTGTGCAGCGAGTTCAAATAATTTCAAACGCACATAATCTCTACGAGATTGAGAAATATCATCTCGTTGCAAATATTCTTCTAACAAATTACGTACATCCGCAGCATATTTAGGACGACCGTGGGCAATGTTTGCTATCGCATGAGCAGCAGCTCTAAAAATCTGATCATCTTCCACTTGCAACTGTTCAGCCAAAACCAAATATGGAGGAGTGTAAGTATCTTTTTTCTTAATTAGACTAAAATCATAAGAATTCTTCTGAATTTTTTGCGCTATTTTCTCTGAAATATCATTCTCTTTTGGCTTACCTCGCCAAATAATCCCTCTTCCGGTCTGAGCAACCAATTCTTTTATTTTTTTCAAAATTCCTTTTTTTACCTCATCTGCCATAAACAAATTCTCCGTTATTCAGCTATAAATTTAATATATTTTTTGTATTTATTAATTGTTTTCTGAATTTCAGCCATTATCCCTTTTTTTTCTTCACAAGTTTTGGTTTCTTCAACCCAAACTCCACCTTTTTCTTCACATTCAATACGCGGACGATTGGTATATTGGTAATAGGCATAAAAAATTCCACCGACAGCAATCACTAACAAAACCAATAAAAACAAATGTTTAAGCACAAATAAAATTACCCACGCACTAACTATTGCCAACATCACAAGCTTATTCATCGCCGGATTATTATCTAAAACATAAGCCTGAAAGCCAAAATACAATAAAGCTACTATACAAATGAAGGTAAGCGGTGATTTTATCGGCCACCACAACACTCGTTTTATCCGACTCTTTTTAACCTCTTCATTATCACTCATCTATCCCTCCTAACAATAAACTATTGTTTATAGCTTAATTCATAACTCATATATTTACAAGCTCAATATTCGATCAATTAGGATAAAATTAATTATTTGGATATAAACTAAAAAACATTATATAATTTAACGGAGAAATAAAATGCCCAATCAAATCATTACCGCTTTTGCATTAGCTACTCCCAATGGTGGAGAAACCAATCAAATCTTAGGTGCATTCAAAGCAATATCAGAACTAACCGGCGATATTTACGATTTTGAGAACTCATTTTTACTTCCGGAAAAGATTAATATTTATAAAGAAATTCGAGATAAATTAAAATTTTCTGATTTTCCTTCTTATAGTGCATTCAAAAAAGAAGCATTTAAACAAATTGATGCTTATATGAAAAAAACAGATATTGTCCCACAAATTTTCATAACCGCTTATAGCCAAGGTGAAAACGCTCTGGCCGGAAGCAATGTTGATGCAATTTGTAGAGCTGTCAAAGAATATTATACCGAACATAATCTAGGTAATGTCTTAACAACCGTTCTTACCGGTAAGCTACACAAATATCAGTATGTTGATTTGATAAACATTCCTAAACACTTAATGACCTTAAATGCCCGTATAAGAATTTTACAGCATAAAAGCATCAAAAAACGTGTATTAATTACCAAAGGAACTATTAATAACTTTTCTCGTCAAAATGTAAAAAACAAGAACAAAGAATTAATGCAATTAATTGCTAAAGAAAAAAATAACTCTGATTTATCAACTCAAATAAACAAACTTTCTGATTTTGCTAATGCCGGCAAAAGAATTGTATTTTGCTTAGGCGGCAGAGTTGAAGGTAATGAAATTATTTTCGACGTAAACTATGCCGGAAAATTATTTAAAGATGCCCAAAAACTTGCTCAAAAAGGCTATCATATTGTTTTTGTAAACGGTCCCAGAACCCCTAATGATGTAGCTGATTTTTTACATGAACAAACTTTAAATACACCTAATATTATTTTTCAAAACTGTAAACAAATTGCTCAAAATGATGAAGATAGAACTCATCAACGTTGGCGTATTTATTCTGGAAAATATGAAGAAGAATTTAAAACACTAGCTAAAATAGGCAACATTTATCCTGCTGTTTTAGGCTTTGACAATACCTTGGTTGTACACACTTTAGACACATATTCAAGTTGTGAAACCGCTAATGCCGCAATTCCAACCGCTATAAGCAGCAAAGGAATTTATGTTGATCCTAATATTCGCTATGATTGTCATAACTTACAAAAACTTCTCTGCCCCAAATACGCAGTTGATTGGGATGATTTTTTCACTATGGCAGTTAATATGAATATTGAACCCAAAGATCTAAATCCGCAAGTTCTTTCCAGCCCACTTCGTGTATTTGCCGAAACTTGTCTCAATCGCATTTTAAAAGCTCAAGCCCACGCAAAAAAGAAATAAACAAAATCCCCTTTTGTTGCAAAACAACAAAAGGGGAAAAACATTTTAAAATTCTACTGCGAGACGGTCATAGATACTGATATGCGACTTATTACTCCAATTATTGTAACCGTCAGCCAGAATAAAATAAAGAGCATTGCCATGAAAATCGATATCAGGACACCATATTATTCCTATACGTTTTCTCTCAGCATCAATATTGTTCTCACTCAGGAACTTATCCATCTCCTTAATTTTGTTTTTTAACTCAGCACTCCAGTTCCTGTCTAACACCTCTTTGAACGGCAAATCTCCTTGTTTGCCCATTAACACGCACTTTTTAGCAAATGCTTTGGCATTATACCAATTGGTGTTTTCCACATTACCATCTGCTCCACATTTTTTGGCAAGAATAACATTGGGCATTATCTCATAACCCCAGACCTCATCCTTTCGCTCCAAAATAAGCTCAGGTAAAATTTCAAACTCATTACCCTTCTTATAGGCAATTGGAAAGATTGATTTAATCCCACCAGTAGATGATGTAGAGATAACATCTGAAGCAACCGCCGATGTCTTACGTACTTCAAACCACTGATTAAGTTCTTCCTCACTAATTCCTGTTTCAACGACCAAAGCATCAAGCTTTGCAAATTTTTCACTTGTATTCATACTAAAATTTTATTTATTTTTTCCACGTCTTAACAGTTCATTACGAAGAATAGAACTCTTCCAGTACTGATGCTTACTCTTAGAAAGCATCTCAACCAAAGCATCATCAGAATAGAACTTCACTCTTTTTGAAAACGACTTCTTTTTTTGTTCAAACAGTTTATCGTCAACATCAAGGTAAATACCAACTATAAGTAGATAGAAGATAAGAACTATAGCGGCTAAAAAAACATAAAATACATCCATATCAAATTATATTTAAGTTATTAATTAATAATATATAATATGTTTGAACTTTAACTTTAAATTATTTAAAAAGCAATATTTTTTTGGTCTCCGATATTGTCACCATCTGACTTGATCGGATAATGATTATAAAGGGTGCTATAGATTGATAAAAAGTCTCTGTTATTTCGAGCGAAGTCGAAACATCTCTTGAGATCCCTCGACAAGCTCGGGATGACAATAAAGGGGGAGCTCGGGATGACAGAGAGGGTGAGTTCGTAGTGACACTCTTATTGTCATTGCGAGGAGCGTTAGCAACAAAGCAATCTCTATCCAACCCAACTGTCATTGCCCGACTTGATCGGGCAATCTCGGCTACTTATTTTTATTTTGCCGAGATTACTTCACTTTGTTCGTAATGATAACAAATGGGTGTTCGTAATAATGTTTTATTGTTAACTGTTCTTAAAATGACATAAAAGAGTTTGATACACCCCCACCTTAATCCTCCCCCATCAAGGGGGAGGATATAAAAGGGAATAAAATTTTCCTTTCCCCTCGATGGGGAAAGGTTAGGATAGGGGTGAGAATGGTTGTATTTGTCATGTTGAGCTTGTCGAAACATCTCTTTGTCACCCCTCATTTTTGCGAGCAAAAACGTCAAAGGGAGAAAAAAGGGGCTTGGTTTCCCTATCATCTCTCTAATCACTAACGCCTAATGACTAATGACTAAAAAAATACCTCTTGCTAAAGACAAGAGGTATTTTCATAACAAACATAAACAAGGGAGGAGGATATGTTTGGAAGATCTGGCAACGACTTACTCTCCCGCGCCTTAAGACGAAGTACCATCAGCGCTAAAGGGTTTAACGACCGAGTTCGGGATGGGATCGGGTGGGACACCTTCGCTATAATCACCAGATCATCCAAACACATCCAAGAGGATTAGAGTTAAAAGGAAGATTATTTATACGCAAAAAATCAAGCCAATCAGATTATTAGTATCAGTTAGCTAAACGCATTACTACGCTTACACACCTGACCTATCAACGTGGTGGTCTACCACGATCTTAATGGGGATACCTAGTTTCAAGGTGGGTTTCCCGCTTAGATGCATTCAGCGGTTATCCCGTCCATACTTAGCTACCCAGCGTTGCTCCTGGCGAAACAACTGGCACACCAGAGGTATGTTCATCTCGGTCCTCTCGTACTAAAGACAAATCCTTTCAAGTATCCTACACCCACGGCAGATAGGGACCGAACTGTCTCACGACGTTCTAAACCCAGCTCGCGTACCACTTTAATTGGCGAACAGCCAAACCCTTGGGACCTTCTCCAGCCCCAGGATGTGATGAG
>JAZNVJ010000030.1:0-4939 GCA_045592765.1 Alphaproteobacteria bacterium
TTTTTATTTTTATAATTTTATTAATTGTTGTAACTACAATAAATTATAGCACATCAACAACAAAATACCAAAAACAGATTAAATCTTGTTTTGATAATAATGATACCCTCAATTCTACTTCCGATTTAATAGAATATGGCGAAAATATCGAACATTGCTTACAAAAAGTAGGCTATGAAATTATTTCAACATTTTATCCTCATGATTCAAACATGAAAAACAATTTTGATAAAATGATAATAAACACCAACATAGCCTACCGAGAGCTACTAATATCAAATGAATGTTTACCCAATTGTGGGTCTTTTGTTAGTTATGGATATTATCCGTATGCAACTAAGTTTATAAAAAATTATTTAAACAACTTACTAATCATTGCGCAAACTAAGGAAAAACACGCCAACGATTAATCCGTCTAAACCATCCGTTTTTAAAAAAACTCAGAGAATGATACAGATAGAGACATTTAGAAACCGAGAAAAATTTTAGTGTACATAGAGGTACATGAATTTTTCGATTAAAAATTAGTCATTATATGAGTTTTGCAAAAAGTTCGGAGAGTGGTTTAGATAGAGTGGAAAACAAAGCGGTCAAAATTCCAGTGTACATAAAAAGTACATGAATTTTGACCGTTCTGCAGTTTTTCGCTCTAGATAAGCTACTATACGAACTTTTTAAGATTAGAATTTGTAATTAAGACCTAACCCCCACAATTTCACAGAGTTCTTATAGGTAGCTGAAACATGGTTACCACCATTTCCGGTTAGTCTTGTATCCATAGCACCATCTTTAGCTTGAATATAAGTATAAGCAAAGTCAAAGGTTAACTTATCATTATATTCATAGGTTAAACCGGTAGAATACCATGTTCTGTCCGAATCAGGAATACGAGGAGTACGTTGAGATTTTCTGGCAGCACCTTCATCTTTAGCCAAACCTAAACGCAATTTCCATTGATCATCAATTTGATAACTGGCACCGATAGCAAAGAAGTCTGTATCACGCCAATTTTCTTTGGTACGACTAACTAAACCATTAGACTGATTATATTTATCACCAACAATATCCAAGTTCTCAAAAGAACTCCAGAATACACGTTGATATTCAGCCATAACCGCCCATTTATCATTAACTTGATGATAAGCACCCACAGAAAACATTGCCGGAGTATCTAAACGAGCTGAAATATCTTGGTTTAACATAGGATTAGGTACTTTAGACTCAATGTCACCTTTTAACTTATGATTAATTTCACTACGATAGTTAACACCAAAACGAGTATTTTCATCTAATTCATACAAAGCACTCAATTGATATCCGACATCAAGAGCATCACCTTGCAAAGAAGTTTTATAAGAGTGTGTAAAAGGATCTGTACTGGTCAATCTGGCATTAATATATTGCATTTGCAAACCGGCACCGACAGACAACTTATCAGTCAATTTATATGCTGCCATCGGAGTAATTGTAGTAGACATAACTTTAGAGGTTATACCATGATCACTGCCTGCCCATTGTTCATCATATTTGGTAATCATACCATAAGGAACATTCAAGCTCATACCTACAGTCAATTTATCATCAACTTGGTGAGAAATTGTACCATTCGGAACCCAAGCCGCATGCACGATATTATTGATATCAGCCTCACGATCACCTATACTGTTTCTGACATTTTCGGCCTCAGCACGAGGAGAAATATAAGTAGCACCCAAATTAACTTGAGTACCTTTATGACGAGTTAAACCCGCAGCATTATAATAAGCATAAGATGCATTTTCTGCACCGGCAGTAGCACCGGCAAAAGCGTTAGCTTGAGCTGAAGCAGATTGTTCACGCAAATGGAAACCTGCAGCCATAGCATTAGAAGCAACAAGGATTGTACCCAGAGCTGTCAATGTAAGAATTTTTTTCATAAGATAATCTCTTCTGTTGTTAAAACGACAGACGGATTCTTACATCATAAATTTTAAATTGTCAATCAATTGATTGAATTATACACTACTTATTGCTGTCAATCTGAAAATCTATCTGATTTATCATATACTTAAGCAACTTTTGCTTTTCAATCTCTCCGTAGTCTTGCCACTCCATAAAAGCACAAATCGATTCTTTGCGTGAGGCAAAAACAAACATCTGAGCAAAAAGCGGAAAAGTATAAAGATACCCGTCTTTAATATCTATTTTGCACTCACTGGCTTGAGAAAGAAGAGTTGCCATCATTTTATGCACCGGAGCAATCAGTCCGTCATATAATATATTAAAATCTTCGGTCGGTTTGGAATATTCGCTCAAAAATACGGTCTTCATATCTTTAGAAATATTTTCTCCGCAAAGCAAAAGTAAAAATCTTTGCACTAATTCTTTTAAGAATGCTCGTGCTTCATCCGGTTTTCCGCTATCAACAACAATCTGGTAGCGTGAAAAAACATCGGCGCTCATATGCTTAACCGTTTCAACGATATTTTCCAGTGCTGCGGCATACATCCCTCTTTTACCGCCAAAATAATATAATATGGAAGATATATTAATATTGGCACGCTCGGCAATATCTCTGGTTGTGGCCCCCATAAATCCGTTTTTTGCAAACTCCGTAAAAGCACTGTATAATAATTTTGCTTTTGAATCTTTGGTCATAATCCCTCTCTAATCCCTAATAACTAATGACTAATGACTAATAACTAACTAATCACTAATAGCTAAAAAATGCAATCTCATTTTTATCCCCTTATTGATAACCCAAAAACATATTGTTTTTCAAAACATTGTGTAATATTTTGCAACAAAACTTGAGCTATATCCAAATTATCACTTTACAAAACATATCATTTTAGGTAACAATCTACTCAGGTATAACATCTCGGAGACTGATTTTGAGAGAACTTATAAGAGACATTACCAGACTTTGTCTGCGTACAATTTTTAACAATTTCAAAGTAAAATGTAATATAGCATTTGATGAAGATAAAGTTCCGACTAAAGCTGTATATATTTCTAACCACGTATCTTTTCTTGATCCGTTAATGCTTTTTGCTTATTTGCCGGGGAATCCGCTATTTGCGCTTAACGGACATTTATATCGTAACAAATGGATACGTTTTATTATGTGGTCGGCAGATATCATGCCCTTCAATCCTATTGAACCTGCAGATTTAAAAGAATTGATTTCTATTGTAAATAGCGGTCGTTGTTGCGTTATATTTGCTGAGGGGCGTATGACATCCAACGGTAGCATGATGAAAATCTACGAAGCTCCGGGGCTTTTAGCTGATAAATCCGGTGCTCCGGTGATTCCGGTTTGGATTAATGGTCCGCAATATGGCTATTTTTCAAAAACCAAAGGAAAATTGCCTCACCGTCCCTTACCTAAAATAACAATTACCGTACGCAATCCTATTAAATTTAAATTAAAAGATGAATTGCGTCGTCAACGTGACCACATCAGCAATGAAGTATATATGATTATGCGTGATATGTGCTTTGAAGCATCTTACAATGATAATATATCCTTGTTTGCACAATTAATGAAAACCGGTAAGGTACACTCCAAAAAGGGATTAACCAGACGTCCGGCATTTGTTGAAGATATTAATCGTATACCTCATTCATACAAAGATATTATCATCAAATCTTTTGTGCTTGGTAAATTCTTCAAAAAAAGAACTCAACCGGATGAAAATGTTGCCTTATTGTTACCAAACTCCATTGCAACATTATGCACATTCTTTGGTTTGTCTGCTTATGAGCGCACACCGGTTATGCTTAACTTTTCTGTTGGTGCTAAAAATATAGTATCAATGTGCAAAACTGCAGTTTGCAAAATGGTTATTACCTCACACTTATTTATTCGTAATGCCAAATTAGAACCTGTAATTGAAGAATTAAAAGCAGCCGGACTGCAGATTTTCTACCTTGAAGACTTGCGCAAATATCTCACTTTAGCTGACAAGATTGGTGCATTTATCCGTTATAAAACCAAACGTGTTCCTCACCCCGAGGGTGGTAACAAAAAGGCTGTAATTTTATTTACCTCCGGTTCTGAAGGCGCTCCTAAGGCGGTTGTATTAAGTCACGCCAACATTATTTCTAACATTAAGCAGTTGTCTTCTATTGAAACAATAAATATGACCGATATTATTTTCAATGCTCTGCCAATGTTCCATAGTTTCGGCTTAACCGTTGGTACATTCTTCCCATTGTTTGAAGGAGCAAAATTGTTCCTGTACCCATCTCCGTTGCATTATCGTATTATCTCTGAGATTGTATACGAGATTGGTGCCACGGTTATGTTTGGTACAGATACTTTCTTCCGTGGTTATGCTAAAATTGCCCATTCTATGGACTTCCACAATATCCGCTTTATGTTTGGCGGCGCAGAAGCCATCAAGCCTGACACTCGTAATATGTGGGTTGAAAGATTCGGTGTTCGAGTTATGGAAGCTTATGGATCAACCGAATGTGCACCGGTTGTAACTGCGAACAATAGCATATTCAATCGTTTTGGTTCTATCGGAAAACTTTTACCTAAAATTCAATACAAAATTGAAAAGGTTGATGGCATTGAAAAAGGTGGTGAACTTGTTGTTAAAGGTCCAAACGTTATGTTGGGTTACTATATGCCTGACAATCCGGGTGTATTGGTTCCGCTCAAAGATGGTTGGTATCACACCGGTGACGTTGTTGATATAGATGAAATCGGATTCGTATACATCAAAGACCGTATCAAACGCTTTGCCAAAATTGGTGGTGAAATGGTATCTTTGAATGCTGTTCACGAAATGGTAGTAAAAGCTTACGAACAAAGCGGCCCTGAGTTTGCATATGGTGTTGTTGCTGTTCCGCATGAAAGCAAGGGTGAACAAATCGTCTTAGTAACCAACAATAGAGATGTTACTCAAGATTGTTTACATACCTATATCCGCAACAACGGTATGTCTGA
>JAZNVJ010000031.1:0-3606 GCA_045592765.1 Alphaproteobacteria bacterium
AATAATATAACATAAAACTTACTTACAAAGTTTATTGTATCATAAATTTCAACCATATTCAATATGAATTAGCCTATGTAGCCAAAATAAAAAGAGCCTTCTTTGTTAAGAAAGCTCTTTTTATTGCAATAGAAACAACGAATTATTTGTTTAACTGAGATGCAACTTCTGCAGCAAAGTCTTCTTCTTTCTTCTGCAAGCCTTCACCTAATTTGAAGCGAACATAGCCAGCGAGCTTGATTTCGGCGCCGCATTCTTTAGCAGCATCAGCAACAACTTGCTTAATCTTTTTATCAGGATCCATAATGAAAGCTTGTTCTTCAAGAACAACTTCTTCATAGTACTTACGAACACGACCTTCAACCATTTTTTCAATGATATTTTCAGGTTTGCCGGAAGCTTTTGCTTGCTCTGCAAAAATAGCTTTTTCATGAGCAACCGCCTCAGGATCAACTGCTTCAACATTCAAGAATAATGGAGATGTTGCAGCTACATGCATAGCAATATGTTTGCCTAATTCTTGCAACTTAGCTTTATCTGCTGTTGATTCAAGAGCAACCAACACACCGATTTTGCCAATATTAGCACCGGCAGCACTGTGAATATAAGATGCAACAACACCGTTATTTACACTCAAAGTAGCAGCACGACGTAAATTCATATTTTCACCAATCTTGGCAATCATATCGGTCAAACGTTCTTCAAATGTTTTTCCGCATTTAGGGCAGTTAAAGGTTTTCATATCGCAAACTTCACCATTGTTTTTAAGAGCAACAATAGCGGCATCAGCAACATATTCTTGGAAAATTTCGTTTTTAGCAACAAAGTCTGTTTCAGAGTTAACCTCAACAACAGCACCTGTGTTACCTTCTACATAAACAGAAACCAAACCTTCGGCAGCAATACGACTGGCTTTTTTAGCTGCAGAAGCTAAACCTTTTTTACGCAACCAGTCAACAGCATCATTCATATTACCATTAGCTTCAACCAATGCCTTTTTACAATCAAGCATACCGGCACCGGTGGTTTCTCTTAATTCTTTTACTTGAGCGGCAGTAATCTCTGTCATTTGATTTAAATCCTTTTTTTGATTATAAAGCGGCGATATTGTGTTCTTAAACAAAGAATCAATACCGCCGCAAGTTAGATAATATTTCTAAAATGGTTTAGAATTATTCAGCAACAACCTCTTCTGCAGCAGCTTTTTTAGATGCTTTTTTACGAGCAGGTTTTTTAGCTTCTTCTTTTTCTACCATTTCTTCTACTTTAACACCTTGAGCGGCAATCTGAGCAGACATACCATCCAAAACAGCGGCAGAAACCATTTCTGCATAAAACTGGATAGCACGAATAGCGTCATCATTACCGGGAACAGGCAAATCAACACATTCCGGATCTGCATTAGTATCACAAATACCAATTACAGGAATGCCAAGCTTTTTAGCTTCTTTGATAGCCAAAGATTCTTTGCAGGTATCAATTACGAAAACCAAATCAGGTTGTCCGCCCATGTTCATGATACCGCCGAGTTCTTTGTTAAGTTTTTCCTGTTCTTTTTTCAGGTTAAGCATTTCTTTTTTAGTGTAGCCTTCATACTCATTTTTCTCAGCCATTTCGTTTAATTTAACGAGGCGAGAAATTGATTTATGAACAGTCTTCCAGTTAGTGAGCATACCACCCAACCAACGTTGGTTAACGTAGTATTGTCCACATCTTTCGGCATTTTCTTTAACAATGTCTTGAGCTTGACGTTTGGTTGCAACAAACAATACTTTACCTCCGTTAGCAGCAATCTCACGAGTTGTTGCCAAAGCTGTATAAAGCATCGGATATGTTTTTTGTAAGTCAATGATATGAACATTGTCTTTTTTGCCATAAATATATGGAGCCATCTTTGGATTCCAACGACGAGCGTGGTGTCCAAAGTGAACGCCAGATTCAATCATCTGACGAATTGTAAATGTAGGAAGAGTCATTATTAAATCCTTTTTCCGGTTAAACCTCCGCAAATTCTCTTGAGCCTTTTGGCACCGGAGCGAAATAACTTTTGTTATCCCGACAAAATTTGCGTGTGAAATTATGAGTTGGCACCATTGCCAACTCAGAGCTCTTTTTATACATAAACAATTAAATTTGCAAGAGTTTTTTGATTTAAAGTTGGATTATTTAATGCTTTTCTTGTTAATCTGAAGGAAATTGTTCTTGTTTTACAAAGGAAATTGTTCTATTTTAGGCTAAAATTTAGAGTTCTATAGAGGAAAAAATGCCAGATTTATTTGAATCAACCACAGCACCGATTAGCAACGAATATAGTGCAAACAGTATTGAAGTTTTAGAAGGGTTGGAACCGGTCAGACATCGTCCGGGTATGTACATCGGCGGAACTGATGAAACGGCCTTACATCACTTGGTGGCTGAAATATTAGACAACTCAATGGATGAAGCTGTTGCTGGTTTTGCAAACAAAATTGAAGTTGTAATGAATGCTGACTATTCAATTACGATTACTGATAATGGTAGAGGAATTCCGGTTGACCCTCACCCCAGATACCCTGACAAGTCTGCTCTTGAAGTTATTATGACCAAGCTTCACTCCGGCGGAAAATTTGGCGGTAATGCGTATAAAGTTTCAGGTGGTTTACACGGTGTAGGTTTGTCTGTGGTTAATGCTTTATCTGAAAAATTAATAGTAGAAATAGCTAGAGATAAGAAACTTTATCGCCAAGAATATTCTCGAGGTTATCCGATGAGCGCATTGGAATTGGTTGGAAATGCTCCAAATCGCAGAGGTACATCCATAACCTTCAAACCGGATCCGGAAATTTTTGGCGCAAATTCAAATCTACAGCCTAACCGAATCTATCGTATGGCACGCTCTAAGGCTTTTTTATTTAAAGGCATAAAGATTAACTGGTCTTGCGCTCCAGAAATCTTGGAAGAAGGTGGCGCAACACCTCAAACAACAGAACTTTGTTTTCCTAATGGCGTTTTAGATTTCTTAAACTATCAGGTAGGCGCAAAAGTTACCATAAACCGCAAGCCTTTTGCCGGAGAAGCTGAGCTCGCAAATGATGAGGGAAAAGTTGAATGGGCAATTACTTGGCCGGAAGATGAAAACGGTTTTTGCAACTCTTATTGTAATACTGTTATCACTCCTCAAGGTGGAACTCATGAAATGGGATTTAAATCTGCCTTACTTAGAGGGCTTAAAGAATATGGCGAAATGGCTAATATTAAAAAAGTATCTACCATAACAGCCGATGATTTTTTGAGCGATGCCAGCATTATGCTCTCTGTTTTTATCAGAGATCCTCAATTTCAAGGGCAAACCAAAGATAAGCTAACATCAAACAAAGCTATTCGTTTGGTTGAATCGGCAGTAAAAGACTCTTTTGATCATTGGTTATCCTCTGACCTTGAAAACGCATCAGCATTGTTAGAATATGTTATCGAAAGAGCAGATGCCAGAAAAAAGAAAAAAGAAGAAAAAATTCAAAACCGCAAAACCCCAACCAAACGTTTGCGTCTCCCCGGAAAACTGGCTGATTGTTCACAAGCTGCAGCAGAAGGCACTGAAATATTCATTGTGGAGGGAGATTCTGCAGG
>JAZNVJ010000032.1:0-18062 GCA_045592765.1 Alphaproteobacteria bacterium
ATCAAAATATCTTTTTTATTCTTTGCTTGTTGCTGTGCTTTATTGCTCCTATAATTCTTTGTAGTCTAAACAGCAAAAATATTCTTAACAAAATAAAATTAGAAGCATCTATTGTTTTCCTACCGATCGTTTGTTTGTCTATCTATATGTCACTTTTTTGGTCAAACTCAGATTTCATATCTGGCATATCTGCATTAAAATTTATCTCTCCTTTTATTGCTACCATATTTTTTTCAACAATAACTTTATTTTCAACTCAAACTTTAATACATATACTATGTATCATCATTCTAAGTTGCTTTATTGTTTTCGGATTTAACTTCACACCTCAAATACTTCCTTCTCAACCAATTTTTATAAACCAACTTTTATTAATTGTCTTTTGGTGTTTTATTACCTTAAGCATTCGCATTCTAAACGTTTTATCTGGAATAATATGTTGCCAGTTATCTGTATTCTGTTTAGGAGCTTACATTTTATCTTTTATCGGCTGCGCACCTAAAATTCTTGGCTTTATAGCTTTATGTACAAGCTTTTCGTCTTTTGTATTTACAATTAAATCTTGGCCACCTGCCCCTAATTTAATAAAGAACAAACAGGCTGATACTATTGGCTTTATGCTTGGTGCTTTTATTGTTAACGGAAGCATTGAAAGTTTAACATCTCCTTTTTTAATTTTTATTTTATTTCCTTTGTGTGAAATTTTATTAGCATTACTAAAAAAAATCACATTAATCTCCACCTGGAAAAACATTTACCAAAACACTTCTTGTTCTCAGGCCTTAAGTTCAGGCCTTTCACCACAAGTAATCGCAAATCATTTTTTACGAATATCAATATTATTGCTTGTTATTGGTTGTTTTCAAATATTTGCTCCTAGTCAATATTCTTTATTGATCATAAGCTCTATAATTTGTTGCTGGCAAATGTATCGTTTATCTAATTGGCAGAATTTAAGCTCAGGTTGGATTGATAACAATAAAAAAATCAAAAAAGAATTTCAGACAAACCTAAGCGCAATAAAACAAAAGTTAAAAAACAAAGAGGAGAACAAATAATGTTGCTTGATTATTTAAAACGCACATTTTTACATCCTCGTCCAACATCAGAAGAAGATATTCCACCTGAAATAGCTTTAATGATAAATTTTCGTATTACTGTTGTTGAATTTGCTGATAATGTTGAGGGTATCGGCGGAGAAACGTTATATTCTTTATTGCGCAATTGCGAAGGATTATCTGTAAATTATTTTAATCACCCTTTCGATAAAAGTTTTCTTTCTTTAGAAAGCAGAACTTTATTTGATTTAATTGACAAAGGGCAAAACATTTTAGAAAAAAGTGGAGCAGATCTTTTAATTTGGGGCACCAGAGAAGGTAATAAAATTCGCCTCAACTTTCAAACCCCACTTCAATATGAAACAGAGGGAGATTCTTTTGTATCATTACTTGATGCTTTATATTTTCCTATAGAGTTTTTCAACGGACAGAAACCTTTTCCAGCTCCATTAATAAACTTACTATACGGAGCAATAATAAGCGCTCTAAATTTTAAGGATAAGACCAGACAAATTCAAAAAAAATATCTTCTAAAAAAAATTATAGCCACATTATCTTCAGACAATGCGGCTAAAACTATATCTTTAGATTATTTGCCTTATGTTATGAATTTTCTAGGTCTTATATACTTAAGTTTTTGTGCCAATTCTTCTGAAGATAAAGACTTCAAAATCGTAAAAAATTTATTTGACACAGCTTTTTCACATCAAAATTTAATAACTAATTCTTTGCATTTAGGATGCTTATACTACCATCTGGGACAAATGCACTCTGTTGCAAGCAAACATCTTACTAAACGCCCTTTTAATTCTTATCAAAATGCCATACATAACTTTCGTTTAGCTCAAAAACATCTGGGTAAATATACTTATCCTTATGACTACGGCATAATATCTTATAAACTATCAGATCTTTATTATAATTATTGGCGCCAAAAAGAAGATGTTCAAGCGTTAAGAGACTCAGTGTTTTATTTAAGAGAGGCCGAAAAAATTTTCACTTATGCTCTTTTTCCTGACTTATGGGCACAGATTCAAGGAAGATTAGGTTATCTTTTATCTCTTTTAAGCACTGTCGCTGCCAGCTATGAAATTGCAGAACTTGCAATTACTGCCTACAAAAACCAACAAAAGATTATTACTGAAAAAAGAGATCCGTTACTTTGGGCGCAAATTCAAGAAAAAGTTGGCGACATCTATTATCGTTTAGGCAAAAAAGACGCAAACAAAGAAAACTTGGAAGAAGCTTTAGAATATTTTCACGATGCACTGTATATCTTTGAAAATATGAATCTTAGTGATGCCATCAAACGTTTGAGTACAAGCATTGCTAAAACAAATAAAAACTTAAGTTACTTATAGAAAAGAAAGGTCTATATAATGCGCGACAACAATCGAGCAAACAACTCTCTTCGCAATATAGAGATAATCCCCGAATTTAATCCTTATGCAGAGGGATCTTGTTTAATAAAATACGGAAACACTCACGTTATTTGCACTGCTAGTGTTGAAGAAAAGCTTCCATCTTGGCTAAAAGGACAAAATCAAGGATGGATAACCGCAGAATACGCCATGCTTCCTCGCTCAGCACAAACACGTATTCCCAGAGAAAGCAAAAAACCCTCTGGAAGAACTCAAGAAATACAAAGATTAATAGGAAGATCTTTACGCTCTGTTGTAGATTTGCAACAACTCAAAGATTTATCAATTTGTATAGATTGTGATGTTATTCAGGCTGATGGGGGAACTAGAGTTGCATCTATAACAGGAGGATTCGTTGCATTATATCTGGCGATCCAAAAACTTATTTATGAAAAACGCCTTAAAAGTAATCCTATTCGTGAATTTGTAGCTGCTGTTTCTTGTGATATATATAATGGAGAGGCTATTTTAGATGTTAATTATATAGAAGATTCAAATTCACAGGTAGATATGAACTTTGTTATGACTGAAAGCGGGAAAATAGTAGAGATTCAAGGAACTGCAGAAGGAGAACCTTTTGATGAAGCTCAATTTAATCAAATGCTTAATTTAGGAAAAGAAGGCATTCGTCAAATAATAAAAATACAAAAACAAGCCTTGGAGAAAATTAAATGCTAAAAAAGATACTTTTGGCAACCTACAATGCTGGAAAAATTGCAGAACTAATCGAAATGCTTAAACCCTTGAAAATTGAAGTTATTTCCGCTAAAGATCTAAATCTTCCTGACATAGAAGAAACAGGTACAACATTTGCTGAAAATGCCGCATTAAAAGCAGAAACACTTTCCGCACTAACAAATCTTCCTTGCTTAGCCGATGACTCCGGTTTATGTGTTGACGCTTTAGATGGTAGACCAGGAGTTTTTTCTGCTAGATATGCACCTAAACGTAATTTCAGCATAGCAATGAATATGCTTATTAACGAACTCCAAAAAACAAAAAATCTTGACTGGTCGGCTCACTTCTCTTGCGTTTTAGCATTTAAAGAACCTCAAAAAGAAACGCAATTTTTTGAAGGAAGAGTAGATGGAAAAATAATCCCCAATAAAAGAGGCGCGGAAGGATTTGGCTTTGATCCCATCTTTGTTCCTAATGGCTTTTCTATAACTTTTGCAGAAATGAGTGCGGAACAAAAATCAGCGATTTCTCATCGAGGACAAGCATTACAACAATTTATAAAAAAGGTATCTGAAACTGTCTAAGATTTTTAACATATCTTGCACTAATGGCTTTGCTGACATTTTAGCAACAAAGCTTCTGTCAACATACAAAAATAATCCCCTAGATTTAGCAAATGTTCTATTGCTTCTTCCCAATCGTAGGGCTTGCAAAACCATGGCAGAAGCATTTATAAAAAAACAAGGGCTACAACCAACTTTATTACCTCAAATGTTACCTTTCGGAGATATTGATGAAGATGAAATTATAATTTTTTCCGAAGAAACAGCGCAAAGCTCTATACAAGTTTCTCCAGCAATATCACCGATTGAACGAACGTTAATATTTATGAAAATTATCTTAGCCAAACCTCATGATTTTGGATCAGAACACATTTCTTTATATCAAGCGTGCTCTTTAGCTCAAGAACTTGGCAAATTATTAGATACCACCACCCTTGAAAATTTAAGTTTTGATAATCTTAAAAATTTAGTTCCCGAAGAATATGCCACACACTGGCAAGAAACACTTAAATTCTTAGAAATTATAACTTCTCACTGGCCTTCAATTTTAAAAGAACGAAAAGTAATTGATCAGAGTTCACGCAAAAAACAATTATTGTCTGCTCAAAACAAATTATGGCAAAACAATCCTACCTCAAAACATATAATTATCGCAGGCTCAACCGCAACGTACCCGATAATGAAAGAGCTGGTTAAAACAGTATCTGAACTTCCTAACGGAGAAATAATACTTTGCGGATTGGATAAACTTTTAGATGACACATCTTGGAACACTATAGACGAAACTCATCCTCAATTTGAATTAAAACGCCTACTGGATTTCATTAAAATAGACAGACATCAAGTGGTAGATATTGTTCCTCCGCACAATCAAGAAAGAGAAAAACTAATATCGGAAATGATGCGCCCTGCTTCACAAACTCACCAGTGGAGAAATCTTCAAACATTAAATTTGTCTTCTGATACAGTAAAAAACCTTAATATTTTAAACTGCTCAGATTCCAGAACAGAAGCATTAAACATCGCCCTCATTATGCGCAAAACATTAGAAACACCAGAAAAAACCGCAGCTTTAATAACTCCGGATAGAAATTTAGCACGAAGAGTTTCAGCAGAACTTGCTCGTTGGAATATTAATATTGATGATACTGCTGGAAAACCATTATCTCTTACTCCTTGGGGAATATTTATGCGCTTAATTTGCAATGCCTCTTCCCCAAATGCTTCTCGAATCAGTTTATTAAGCTTACTAAAACATCCGTTATGCGGACTTCAACAATCTCCCGTTGCAACCAGAGTTGCCGCTCGAAACTTAGAAAAGAATTTCTGGAGAACTAGACAACCTGATAGCCAAAATGAAATATTGCTAAAACTAAAAACATTATTACAGCCTCTAACTAATTTATATTCATCACGTCATATAAATTTAAAGCAATTATTAGAAACACATTTATTGGTTGCCGAAAACATTGCAACAAGTGATACTGAAGATGGAAAAAACATTTTATGGAAAGGAGATTCTGGCTATTACGGAAGTATGTTTTTTGCCCAAATTTTACCTCATGCCTCCTTATTAGATAAAATATCCCCTACCGAATATCTCGGTTTTTTTGAAGCTTTAACCGGTAAAATTTCTGTTCGACCTCATTTTGGCACCCATCCTCGTTTAAAAATAATGGGACCGATTGAAGCCAGATTATCTAACTTTGATGTAACAATTATTGGAGGTTTCAATGAAAACATCTGGCCACAATCTTCTTCATCAGATCCTTGGATGTCCAGACCAATGAAGAAAGATTTCGGCTATCCGTTACCCGAAAAAAGCATAGGTGTTTTAGGGCTAGACCTTTGTTGCTTTTTAGGTGGAAAAGAAGTTTATATTACCAGAGCAGAAAAGAGCAATGGCTCACCAACTTTAAAATCCCGTTGGCTAATGCGTTTAGAAACAGTACTTAAAGCTTTCAACATTTCTCCTGACAACCTTAACGATAAACAACTTTCTGTTTCAGCAAACAGTATTGACGAACCGCAAACCTACTTTAAAATAAAACCACCTGCCCCAAAACCAAATCTTAAGTATCGCCCTCGTCAATTATCTGCACGCGATGTTGAAGTTCTAATGAGAGACCCTTACAGTATCTTTGCTAAACATATTTTACAATTAAAACCCTTAAACGATATTGAACAAGAATTAGAGGCAAAAGATTTTGGAGACATTATTCACAAAATTTTGGAAGAATATAATAATATTTACCCTCATTCTTTTCCTGCTGATTCTGAAAAAAGGTTATTAAATATTGGCAAAATTCATTTTAACACCAATCCCTTGCTCGAAAATAAAAAAGCTTTTTACTGGCCTAAATTTACTCAAATGATTAAGCATTTAGCTTCTTTAGAATTTTCATATCGTCCGGAAACAATAGAAATAAACAATGAGGTAAAAGGGAACCTTGTATTAAAGCAGCTTCCTGGGGGAGATTTTACTATTATTGCCAAAGCTGACCGAGTTGATATAACCAATGACAACAAAATAAATATAATTGACTACAAAACAGGCCGAGCTCGTAGCGCAAAAGAGGTTGTTATCGGATATGCTCCTCAGCTTCCTATCGAGGCTCTAATCGCTCAAAATGGTGGTTTTGAAGGAACTCCCGCTAAGGAGATAAACAAACTTATTTATTGGCAACTTGGAGTTAAATCTGTAGTTATTGAAAACGATAAAACAAAATTAGCCATAAACAACACTTATCAAAACCTTTATGACTTATTAAATCGCTTTGACTTTGAAACCACACCTTATAACTGTAACCCCAATCCAAACAGAGCTTACGAATATTCTGACTATAAACATCTTTCCAGAATTGACGAATGGTATATAAACGAGGGATGCGATGATTGATTTACAACAAGAAAAACAAAACCGCATAACATTAGCTTCATCACAACAACGTCAAGCTTCTGATCCTGATATATCTGTTTGGGTTGAGGCATCCGCCGGTACAGGAAAAACTAAAGTTCTTTCTGACCGAGTATTACGCTTATTATTAAAAGGCGTTTCTCCGGCAAAAATCCTTTGCTTAACATATACCAAAGCCGCAGCTGTAGAAATGAGCTCGCGCATTGCTTCTCGTCTTAGCAATTGGGCGATAGAAGATGAAACAAAACTCATTAATGAACTACAAAAACTACTTGGTAGTTCAACTTTAGATCCAAACATTTTAGCTCAAGCCCGCAAGCTTTTTGCCATAATGCTAGATACTCCCGGTGGAATGAAGATTCAAACCATTCATAGTTTTTGCCAAGAAATCTTAAAACGATTTCCTATAGAAGCTAAAATATCTCCATACTTTGAAGTAATGGATGATAGAATGGCAAAAGAAGCTTTAGAAAGTATAAAAAAAACACTTATTGATAAAATAGAAACTGAACCTGAAAGCCAAACAGCCAAAGCACTGAGTTTTATTACTACAAAAATGAACGAATTTGTCTTCCCTAAACTTATGAGTAATTTGACGACAAATCGCAATAAAATCATATCTATTTTAAAGAAATATGGTTCTGCTGAAATTATAATATCAAAAATAGCAACAAAATTAAATTTAAATCCTAATATTTCAACCTCAGATATCATCACTATTTTTTGGCAACAAACAAACACAAATCAAATACACGAATTATCTCAAGCTATGTTATTAGGCTCAGAAACAGATCAAAAAAAATCAGCACAATTATTATCCGCTTTAGCTCAACAAGATTATAATTCTTATCGCAAAATTTTTATCACTGAAGAAAATGAACCCCGCAAAACCATTGCAACCAAAAAAGTTATTCTGTCTTACCCTATGGCAGAAAAATTTGCCAAAGAAGAAAGCGAAAGAATATTAAACACTGATGAAAAATTAACTGCCACAAATTTATTTGCATCAACAGTAGCTGTTTTACATTTAGCTGAAGACTTGTTAAACAATTATAACGATTTCAAAAAACTTAATGCCAAAATTGATTATGAAGATTTAATTGTTCAAACTCGCAATCTTTTAGAAAATCCTCAAGTTGCGGAATGGGTATTATATAAACTCGATGGAGGAATAGATAACGTACTAATAGATGAAGCTCAAGACACATCTCCTGATCAATGGGCCATAATAAAGTCCATTACCAATGACTTTTTTTATGGTAAAAGTAGCAAAGAACAAACACGCACTGTTTTTGTTGTCGGCGATCGCAAACAGTCAATATATTCATTTCAAGGAGCAGATCCTCAAGAATTTGAAAAAAGTCGCCAATATTTTATCTCACATTCATCCGCCAACACCCCGTTTAAAGAAATTAATCTGGATGTTTCTTTCCGCTCAACGGCCGCAATCCTTGACATTGTAAACCAATTGTTTTCTGAAGATTGCGCAAAACAGGGCGTTGTTGCAGCAGAACAAAAAATATGTCACATTCCGGCTCGCATTGGAGAGGGGGGCAAAGTAGAAATATGGCCTTTAATTGAAAAACAACAAGAATCAACTCTGTCTATAATTTTACCTCCGATAGAAAGAATTCATATTGAATCTCCCAGCACTCGTTTGGCAAAAAAGATTGCGACCACAATTTATAATCAAGTTAACCAAAAAGAACTTTTAGTCTCTAAAAATCGTCCGATAGAGTACCGAGATTATATGATTTTAGTTCAACGACGTAATGATTTTATCGATGAACTGGTTAGAGCCTGCAAAAATCTAGGCATAGAGATATCCGGTGCGGACAAAATAAGCTTATCAGAACAAATAGCTGTACAAGATATGATATCTATTGCTAAATTTGTGCTTTTGCCGGAAGATGATTTAAGCTTAGCCGAAATTCTGAAATCACCCTTATTTAATCTCTCAGATGAAGATCTTATACTTCTATGCCATAATCGAAAACATCAAAGCTTATGGCAAAGATTAAAAAACTCAAATCAACATCAAAATATTTATAGTGAACTTCAACAATTATTAAGCTTGGCTGACAATATCCGTCCTTTTGAATTTTTTAATTATATATTAAACGTTTTAAAAGGACGCCAAAAATTTATTGCCAGACTAGGGCACGAAGCAGAAGACGGCATAGATGAATTTATTAACTTAACTCTTCATTTCGAACAAGAACATATTCCATCATTACAATTATTTATTGATTGGATTCACAAGGATGATATCGAGATAAAAAGAGAACAAAAACAAGATCAAAATAACGCTGTAAGAATAATGACCGTACACGGATCTAAGGGATTGCAATCACCAATAGTCATCCTTCCTGATGCAATGAGAGTCAAAAAAACAACAAATGAAAACGATATTTTGTTTGATGATGATATTTTTCTTTATCCTTTCAACTCCGCTGAATACGAAACAACTTGCAAAAAGATTAGAAACAAACAACAACAAAACGCTTTAGAGGAATATCATCGCCTGCTTTATGTTGCCCTAACCAGAGCGGAAGACAGACTTTACATTTGCGGATATCAACAAGAAAGTAATAATAACAAATCTTGGTACAATTTGTGTCAAAATAATCTTGATAAAATTTGCTCTTACCAACAAAAAAAACTTGTTTATGAAATCAAACAAGAAATTCCCATTCAATCAACCACGGATATTAGCCCCAAGTTATCTTCTGTCGATCCTTTTTTATGGCTAAACAATCCTGCACCTATTGAATCACCTCTCAGTAAACCTTTAACCCCTTCCAAACAAGATAACGATGATGATGTTTACTCTTCACCTTTAGAAAAAGATAATCAGAAATATTTTCTTAGAGGAACAATCATTCACAAATTGCTTCAACTTCTTCCGGAAATTTCTAAAGAAAACAGAATTAATTCTGCCAAACAATATTTTCATAATAACAACTTTGATTTATCCTCTTCCAATCAATCACAGATTATTTCTGAAGTAATATCCATTCTTGAAAACCCTGAATTTTCATCATTATTTGATAAACAATCAAAAGCTGAAGTACCCATTATGGGAGAGGTTGATGGTAAAATAATATCTGGACAAATTGACCGTTTAGCTGTTTTACCTGACAAAGTTTTAATTATTGATTATAAAACCAATCGCCCTGCCGCAAAAAGTATAAACGAAGTACCATTAGCATATCTCAAACAACTTAAAGCTTATAAATCTTTAGTACAAAAAATATACCCCGATAAAATCATTAAAACTTACATTTTATGGACCAACACAACTCAAATAATGGAGATAGAATAAAAGTTATAAATAAGCTACAATTTACTCTTTAATTTATAAAAAAAAGCCCTTATATTATACTCATAAAAACAACCATATTTTTATATCTGAAAGGAAACAATATGAAAGCAATTACAGATGCTCAGTTTGAATCTGAGGTTCTCAATGCCAAAGGCTTGGTTCTGGTTGATTTCTGGGCAGAATGGTGTGGCCCTTGTCGTCAACTTCTTCCTGTTTTGGAAGAAGTTTCCAACGAAATGTCCGGCAAAGTAGAAATTTGCAAAATGAACGTTGATGAATCTCCCAATACCGCCGCTCAATATGGTATCCGCAGTATTCCAACAATGTTTTTGTTCAAAGATGGTAAACAAATTGATGTTAAGGTTGGACTAAACTCAAAAGCAACTTTAGAAGCTTGGATAAATTCTAACGCTTAAAAATATCTTCAAAAAAAATGGCAGATATAAAATCTGCCATTTTTTATGCTTTGGTAACAACAACCATCGCCTCCCTAAGGATTCTTCCGTTAATCATATAACCTGTTTGCAGTTCGGCAATTATTGTTCCTACAGGTTTAGTTTTGTCCTCAACCTCTTGTATCACTTGATGATAATTAGGATCAAAAGTCGTATTCAAAATTTCCATTTTGCTAATTCCGAATTTAGCAAATACTTTCATTAGCTCACTTTCCGTAAGCTCCACGCCTTTACGCAAAGCATCACAACTTTCATTATCTTTCTGATTTGCCACCGCCTCTATAGCACGATGCAAATTATCAGCAACTGAAAGTAAATTTTTTGCAAAATCCGCAATTGCATATTTATTATTTTTTTCAATTTCTTGCGCACATCTTTTCTTCATATTTTCCACATCTGCAAAAGCTCGTAAGCAATCATTTTTAAGTTGCAAATTTTCTGCCCTTAATGTTTCAAGCTCATCAAGATCAGCATTTTCTTTCAGTTCGAGACTTTCATCATCTAAAATTTCTTCAATTTCTTCGTTTATTTTTTCATTTTTTTGCTTTTTTTCTTTTGTCATTTCTCTTCCTATTAAATTATTATTCAAATGTACACACATATATATAAAGAATTTAGTGACTAATACTTGACAAGTCAAGAGCTATGGTCTTTTAATAAACCTATAATAGTTTTAATTATTTTTGAACTCTCGAAAGATTTGATATGACATCCGCAAACCAACTAATGGAAAACAATAATCCTAAATTTCTCCCCAAAGAATTTAACAAAAAAAAATTCAATATAAATTATAATGTAACCACCGATCCTTATCTTCAAGAAATTCAAAATCTTTCTCGCAATCAGTGCCTTAGTAAAAAACCGTGGCCTCACATTGAAAAAATTAACGGATGGATGATTTCGGCAGAAACTGCCACCTTTATGAAAATGGGCGGTCTGGGAATGATAGCAACTGAATTACCTGAAGCATTTAACAAATCATACAATCCCAATCAAGAATTTCTTACTGTTGTAACCCCTCTATACTTAGGCAATACCGGCAAAAAGAAAGCTGAATTAAAGTCAAACATTTATTTTGGCGCAGAGCACAAAGAAATTAAAATATCTTTAGTTGCAAAAATAGAAGTCCCTTTTTTTGGAGAAAAAAACACTTTAATAAAACACCCTGTAGAAGTTTATACGGGTTCTTTCCGCAATTGCCCTTATATTTTCTTCGCCAACGAACGATTTTTTAACATTGATGGAGCAAAAGACAACCCTCCTGCCCAAGATGGATGTTATATCAAAAACAAATATGAAATCAACGAAGTAGAACGTTTTGCTTTTTTCTCTAAATGCTCTTACATTCTATTAAAAGAGATTATGCAAAACAACATTCCTCAGCTTCAAGCCCCTAACGTTATAATCGCAAATGATTGGCATAGCGGTGCTTTATCCGGATTAACCAAATACTTTACCACCGCTCAAGAAAAATGTGGTATGATGACATCGGATTTGGCAGATAAAATAAAATCTCTTCCAATTATTCATATTGCCCACCATCTTGGTTACCAAGGATGGGATTATGAAAACACCGCCAAAATACTCAATTCTTTATACGAACAAACTGCTACTTTGGTATTCAAAAACGCTAAGGCTATAAAAAACAGCAATCCACGTACTTCCAACACGCTTATTGTATATGACTGTTACAATCAAGCCTCCTGTAATTTCCATTTGGCAGACAGAATTGTAACCGTATCTAAAAATTATCTGGAAGAAGTATCCAAAGAGCTTGGTTTTGGTTTAGACTTTCGTGATATTTTAAAAATTCGCAAAGATCATCGTAACTTTTATGGTATTGTCAATGGTTATGATAAAAATCTTATTTCCCCTAACGTAGAAAAAATATCATCCATAAATAAATATTTCGGCACCACCAACTTTATAACTTTTAACGAAAATGATCTATCAGGAAAACTTCAAAACAAAGAAGAATTTATCAAGCTTATATCTAAAATAGCCACCGATTCTGAATATAAAAAACAAGTTATTCCTCTGATAGATACTTATAAATTTGAAGATATATCGTTCATTCTAAAAAAGGCTCAAAAAACTCCTATCATATGCGCTACAAGTCGCATGGTAGAACAAAAAGGATACGATATCGCCGCTCAAGCAATCTTAAATTTAAGCAAAAAATATACCGACACGAAATTTGATGCCCCCATTTTTATTTTAGGAGGTGCCGGCGATACAAAATACTTTGAAATGCTTACCAAACTAAAAGACAAAGTCGCTAAAACTAACCCACAACAAGCGTCTCGTATTTTTGTATTCAAAGGATATCAAGATGAGTTTGCTTATGCAATTCAATTAGCTTCTGATTTCTATATGATGCCCTGTCGCTTTGAGCCTTGCGGATTAACTCAAATGGAAGCCATGGCAAAAGGAGCTCTTCCGGTTGCTATGTCTACCGGTGGATTGGTTGATACCATAGAAGATGGAATAGACGGCTTTAGAACAGATGTTTTCTTCACCAACAATCGTAGAGTATATGGCAACAATTTAACCGCTCAACGCCTAAAAAATAACGAAAACGCTTATACCGAAACTCTGGAAAAAGCATTATCATCATTTTACAACACTCCTAATTTATTTACTGCCATGCAAAAAAACGCTATGAGCAAAGACTTTAGTTGGGATGTAAAAGATGGATCTTTAAGCAAATATCACCATCTGCTCTTAACCGGTGCAATTTAACAAAAAAAACGCAGTTTTAATAAACTGCGTTTTTTAAGATACAATAATCTCAGGAGATGCATTTAATAAACCCAAAACCTCTCCGCATAAGTCTACAATTTTAATGTATTTTTGACAGAGTTTCGCATCTTCAGGATCAGATATTTGTACCAGTTCCAACTCTTCATTTGCTAAAGGTGCAACTATTTTCATATTTGGAAATATCACATTCACATAAATCTCCGGAATTATTTTTCGATTACAAATATCCTGAAGCTCCTGCATTGGCTGTAGTGATACGTCATTTTCATAACATATCTTATACAGCAAAGCCTTAAGTTTAGTTAATGTCTGAATATATTCTTCACACATAACTATCTCTTCTTTTATAAATTCATCTTTTTCCATAATAGTTTATATTTAATCATCACTTGTTCCAATCTTAATCTCTTTATTACAAATATCAAGACAAAAATTTGTCAAAAAACTCCTCCCACCGCAATAATATATTTACAAAGACGCAAATTTTAGATTCTTTTTGCCGGTTTCCTTCACCTTTATCTGGGGATGCCCTTTGTATGTAGCTATAAACGCCTTTAGTTGGATAGCGGCAAAATCTATTGATGGATTTAATTGAAAGCACCCTAAAATACAGTTTTGTAATTTAGAATGCTCAATCCTAAAAAAGGGGTTTGCTCTTGCAAACCCCTTTCTAATCACTAATGACTTATTTAGAAATGTTCATCACAACGACGAATCAAATCTTCAATATTCTCTGGCGGCCAACCTGGAGTATCCATACCTAAATGGATTCCCATCTTAGCCAATACTTCTTTAATCTCGTTCAAAGACTTACGACCGAAGTTTGGTGTACGCAACATTTCTGCCTCTGTCTTTTGAACCAAATCACCAATATATACAATATTATCATTTTTCAAGCAGTTTGCAGAACGAACAGAAAGTTCAAGTTCTTCAACTTTCTTGAGCAAGTTACGATTGAACGGCAACTCTTCTTTTTCAGCCTCAACCTCAACCTCAGGCTCATCAAAATTGATGAATGGTTTAAGTTGATCTTGTAAAATACGAGCAGCTAAAGCTACTGCATCTTCTGGAGTTACTACACCATTGGTTTCTACAATCATTGTTAACTTATCAAAGTCAGTTGCTTGACCAACACGAGTATTTTCAACTTTATAAGAAACCTTACGTACCGGAGAATAAATAGAATCCACAGGAATCAAACCTATAGGAGCATCTGACTGCTTATTTTGCGCAGCAGGAACATAACCTTTACCAGTACCAACCGTCATTTCAATATTGATTTTTGCACCGGCATCAAGGTTACAAATAACCAAATCCGGATTCATAATTTCAACATCATGACCATGTTCAATCATTGCTGCAGTAACCACACAAGGTCCTTCAGCTTTAAGATTCATATTTTTTTGACCTTCACTATGAAGAGCTACAGCCAAACATTTGATATTGAGCACAATATCAGTTACATCTTCCCTAACACCGGGAACAACAGAAAATTCATGCAAAACGCCATCAATTTTGATGCTGGTAACAGCACCACCTTGTAAAGACGAAAGCAAAACTCTTCTTAATGCATTACCCAAAGTCAAGCCAAACCCTCTTTCCAAAGGTTCAACTACGATTTTGGCTTTATTTCCACCTTCCAAAGGAGAAACTTCTAAATTTGTCGGTTTAATAAGTTCTTGCCAATTCTTTTGAATCACGGGAGTGTCCTCTTTTTTTACTGCATATGCAAAGTTCAGAAAAACTACAAGGTTATGAGGTTTTTTAACCTCATAACCCCAAATAAATATAACTAGACGCGACGTCTCTTTTTCAGACGACATCCATTATGAGGAATAGGAGTAACATCACGAATTGTGGTAATGGTAAATCCTATCACCTGCAAAGCTCTGATAGCAGATTCTCTACCAGAACCAGGTCCCTTAACTTCAACCTCTAAAGTTTTCATTCCATGCTCCTGAGCCTTTTTGCCAGCTTCTTCAGCGGCAACTTGAGCAGCATAAGGAGTAGATTTACGAGAACCCTTGAAACCTTGAGCTCCGGATGTTGACCAAGCAACGGTATTTCCTTGAGCATCAGTAATGGTTACACGGGTATTATTGAAAGTAGAATTAATATGTGCGACACCTGCCGTAATATTCTTCTTTTCTTTCTTTTTAATACGTTGTACTGCTTTTGCCATTTAACAAACCACCTTATTTCTTCTTATTAGCAACAGTTTTGCGTTTACCCTTACGAGTACGAGCATTTTGTTTGGTGCTCTGACCGCGAACCGGCAAACCTTTACGATGGCGCAAACCACGATAGCAACCTAAGTCCATCAATCTTTTAATATTAACACCAACTTCACGACGAAGCTCACCCTCAACAACAACATCGTTGTCAATTACTTCACGAATTTTCGCAACTTCTTCATCACTCAATTCATGAACACGGCGATCAGCAGAAACTCCGGATTTTGCACAAATGTCCTGAGCAGTTTTTCTTCCGATTCCATAGATATAAGTCAAAGCGACTTCAATCTTTTTGGCAGTCGGGATATTTACACCAGCTATACGAGCCAAATTAACTCTCCATTTATCTAGATATTAAGTATTACATTCAAAAAGTTGATCACCACTTTTCAAAATTAAGCCGGATTATATGACAATTTTTGTTTGTGTCAACAAAGATTTACAGATTCTTTCAAAAAAACTTATGTTTTTACAAACAACAAAACAAATATCTTTACTTAATCACCAACAAGTCAGCTATTTTGTTAGCAACTGCAGATATTGACCCCGTTCCATCCACACAACGCAAAAGTCCTTTTCCTTCAAAATAAGGAATTGTCGGATAAGTAAGAGCCCGATAATTTACGAGTCGATTCTGTACGGTAGCACGATTATCGTCGATTCGACGATAAAACTCCGTTCCTCCGCAACAATCACAAACCCCATAAACCTTAGGTTTTTGATATTTGTCATGATAACCCTGACCGCATTTCATACAAGCATAACGCCCCAAAATGCGCTCCATAATAATTTCATCAGGCACCTGAATCTCAACCGCAGCATCAAGCTTAATGCCTTTTTCATCAAGCATTTGCTCCAAAACCTTCGCTTGCGGAAGAGTTCGAGGAAATCCATCTAAAATAAATCCGTTTTTGCAATCATCTTCATCGATTCGACCACAAAGCATTTTGATAATCATTTCATCCGAAACTAAGCTACCGCCATCTATCAACGATTTTATCTCGAGTCCGAGAGGCGTACCTTTCGCAGCCTCGGCACGCAACATCTCACCTGTAGAAAGATGAGCTATCGCAATTTTATCTTTTAAGATACGAGCCTGAGTACCTTTTCCACACCCCGGAGCTCCGGTCAAAACAATATGTAAACCCAAACCGTTTTTATTCATCTTAACGACGCTTTCTGTTTGCCAAAGATGCTTTTTTAATCAACGATTCGTATTGATATGCAATCAAATGAGATTGAATTTGGGTAACAAAATCCATTGTAACCTGAACCACGATGAGCAAGGTTGTTCCACCAAGCACAAAAGGAACCGAAAGTTTACTGATTAACACTTCAGGCAAAATACACAAACCAACCAAGTATGCCGCACCTAATACTGTTAATCTGGTAATAACATAATCCAAATATTCTGCTGTATTTTTACCCGGACGAATGCCAGCAACAAAACCACCATGACGTTTCAGATTATCAGCTGTTTCTTCCGGATTAAATACTATTGCTGTATAGAAAAACGCAAAAAATGCTATTAAAAACGCATACAAACACAAGTACAAAGGCTGACCATGACCGAGCATTTGGCTTAAATTTTGCACCCAAGTCGGACCACTTTCAGCACTAAAGTTCGCAATTGTAATTGGCAATAACAATAAAGAACTTGCAAAAATCGGAGGAATAACTCCTGTCGGATTAATTTTCAATGGCAAGTGAGAACTTGAAGCAGCGCCCATTTGTCCCATCGCTTGACGCTTAGGATATTGAATGATTATTTTGCGCTGAGCTCTTTCAACCAACACAATTAAATAAATTAAACCCAAAACCATAGCCAACAACATCAAAATCACCGGAGCGGACATTGAACCAACTCTACCTAGCTCAAAGGTTTGAGCTAAAGCTGCCGGAATGTTAGCAATAATACCAACCGTAATGATAAGAGATGAACCATTACCGACACCACGAGCAGTAATTTGTTCACCAAGCCATACAATAAACATTGTACCGCCGACTAAAGAAACAATAGTTGTGAAACGGAAAACAAACCCCGGCATAACCACCGCAGACATACCTGCAGAACCAACCATACTCTCCAAACCGACAGCAATACCATATCCTTGAACAATAGTAATTAAAACCGTCAAATAACGAGTATATTGAGTAACCTTACGATGTCCGGCCTCACCTTCTTTTTTCAAAGATTGTAAAGATGGAATAACCGATTGCCCCAACTGAATAATGATTGAAGCAGAAATATACGGCATAATGTTTAATGCAAAAATAGTCATACGCTCCAACGCACCACCGGCAAACATATTAAACATACCCAAAATACCACCGGAATTACGCTCAAAAATTTCAGCTAAAATAGCAGAATCAATACCCGGCAACGGAATAAAAGTGCCTAATCTGAAAACAATTAAGGCTAAAACCGTAAACCACAATCTTTTTTTGAGTTCTTCTGCCTTACCAAAAGCTGACATATCCATATTTGCAGCCATCTTCTCTGCCAACGAAACCATTTTTACTTCCTTATCATTATTTAAAACAAACAATTAGGGATAAATATATCCCTTTTAGCTAAGATATTAATACACTAAAAAAAATTTTATTCAACAAATTTATCTTTATCCATAAGATTTTCAAAAAAAACA